>JAPLCY010000079.1 GCA_026391995.1 Candidatus Auribacterota bacterium | reverse complement strand
GTCATGGAGGCGGTGGAACACCGGCGGGCGGAGGCCGACGGGCGCGTGTGCGTCGACTACTCGCTCCACGCCGGCATGACCGACTGGAACGAGCAGGGAGGGAAGGATATTGCGCGGCTGGTCGAGTACGGCATCCCCACCATCAAGATGTTCATGATCTACAAGGCCCAGGGGTGGATGGCGGACGATTACATGCTCTACTGCGCGCTGGAGGAAACGGCGCGGTGCGGCGCCATGATCGAACTCCACGCGGAGAGCGTGTCCGTGCTGGACGGCCTCGTCGCCAGGTACCACAAGGACGCCAGGAAGCTCGGCGCGTGGGGGCATGCCCTCTCGCGGCCAGGGTTTGTCGAGGAGGAGGCGGTGTGTAGGGCGATCAAGTGGGCCGAGGTCACGGGCGGCCGTGTCTATATCGTCCATATGTCGGCCGGCGCCTCCGCGGACGCCGTGAAGGCGGGCCAGGAGCGGGGGGTCAACGTCTACGCCGAGACCTGCCCCCAGTACCTGCTGCTCGACGACTCGGTGTTCAAAAAGAAGAATGGCCACTGCTACGCCACCTGCCCGCAGATCAAGAAAAAGGAAGATTCCGCCCGGCTCTGGAAGGGGCTGGTCAACGGGGAGATCTCGGTCATCGCCACCGACACCTGCACCTTCACGACCAAACAGAAGGCGATGTGGAAAGGCGACTTCACGAAAATCCCGTACGGCCTCCCCGGCGTGGAAAACATGGTCCCGCTTATGCACACCTTCGGGGCCGGCAAGGGGGTGTTTTCGCTCAACCGGTTCGTCCAGATCGTGAGCACGAACCCGGCGCGCATCCACGGCCTCTACCCCCGCAAGGGAGCGCTCGCCATCGGGTCGGACGCCGACGTGGTGATCTTTGATCCCGACAGAAAGTTCGTGATCGCGCCGGAACGACTCCAGACCAACTGTGACTGGTCGCCCTATGACGGCATGAGGCTCACCGGCTATCCGGCCATGACGTTTAGCCGCGGCAGGATGGTCGCGCGGGAGGGCAAATTCGTCGGCGAAACCGGATGGGGACGCTTCGTCAAACGTGCGCCGTGGGGTGGCATTGAGGGAAGGATAAAGCATACAACTAAGGCATAACTTCAGACATCACACCACACACTTCAAAACAAATCAAAATAGCCAAAAACCAAGTTCCAAGCAGCGGGCCTGCGATCTCACCCTTGAGTGCCTGGCGACCATTGCTGTATACTTCTCTGAATTTGGGGGTTGTGTGGTGGTGTGCAGTGTGAAGCATGAAGTGTAACCACATGGGGAGGCGAATTGTGAAAGAAAAGAAGCTCAGCGCCGCAGAGATCAAGAAGTTGAGGGAGGAGTACCTGCTCCCCAGCACCATGACCTACTTCTCCAGCCCGCTCACCATCGTGCGCGGCGAGATGCAGTACGTCTTTGATGACGGGGGGAAGAAGTACCTCGATGCCTTCGGCGCGGTGGTCACCATCAGCGTCGGGCACTGCCACCCCGACATCATCCCCGCGGTCGTGGAACAGGTCAAGACGCTCCAGCACATGACGACGCTCTACTTCCACCCCACGATCGCGATCTACGCGCAGAAACTCGCGGGCGTGATGCCGAAAGGTCTGAAGGTGAGTTTCTTCACGAACAGCGGCTGCGAGGCCAACGAGCTCGCGGCAATCCTCGCGAAAAACCACACGGGCCAGTCGGAGTTCCTCGCCCTGCGGCACTCGTTCCATGGCAGGACGCTCATGGCGATGAGCCTGACCGGCCAGTCGGCCTGGCGCCACAGCCTCCCCTATGTCTTCGGGGTCTCGCACGTGCCCGCGGGCTACTGCTACCGCTGTCCCTACCGCATCACCTATCCGTCCTGCGACCTCGTCTGCGCCCGGCAGGCGGAGGAGATTATCAAGTACAGCACCTCCGGTAAGATCGCCGGATTCATCGCTGAGCCGATCCAGGGGTTCGGCGGCGTGGTGTGCCCCCCCAAGGAGTACTTCGGCATCGTCTACGAGATCGTCCGTAAATACGGCGGCCTCTGCATCGCCGACGAGGTGCAGACCGGCTTCGGCCGCACCGGCGACAGGATGTGGGGGATCGAGCAGTGGGGTTGCGTGCCCGATATCATCGCCATGGCCAAGGGGATAGGCAACGGCGTGCCGCTCGGCGCCGTGACCACGACCCGCGCGATCGCGGAGTCGATGCGTGGGAAGGTGCACTTCAACACCTACGGCGGGAATCCCGTCTCGATGACCCAGGGGCTCGGCGTCCTGGAGGTGATCGAGAAATACAACTACGCCCATAACGCCAAGGTCATGGGCAACGCCTTGATCAAGGGATTGAAGGCGCTGCAGGAGAAACACCGCCTCATCGGAGAAGTCCGCGGCATGGGGTTGATGCTCGGCGTCGAGCTGGTGCGCGACCGCGCCACAAAGGAGCCCGCGCCGAAAGAGACCCTCAAGATCATGGACCTCTGCAAGGAGCGGGGGGTTCTCCTCGGAAAGGGTGCCATGGCGGGCAACGTGATCAGGATCAAGCCGCCGCTCTGCATCACCGGCGCCGACGTCGACCACATCCTGAAGGCACTCGATGAGTCGCTCACGGTTATTGAAAACGCCGACAAGGCCTAGGTAGCTGTCTCTTCTTTTGGGATTGGGGATTTGCCTACCTGCCGAAGCCCGGGCACAGGCAGGGGATTTTACCTATTCGCCCATCAAGCTGATATTGTACCGCGCACGGCGCGCGATATCGGACTCGGCATCGGCGGTTTCAACGGTCTTCTTGAAGTAGTACGCGGCGTCCTGCGTCTTCCCCAGGCGCGAGTACACGCACCCGAGACTGTAGAACGCCGGGGCATAGCCGGGGGCCCGCCAGAGCACCTCCTTGTACGCGGCTATTGCGTCGCGGTACCTGTCATACGCCTCCTTCTCCTTCCCCCGCGAGAAAAGCGTCTCGGCCCATTGTTCACACACGGTGCCCAGGCCGTAGTAGGCCTCCATATCGCTGCCGCGGCATGAAATAACCCTTCGATAATCTTCGGCGGCCCTGTCATACTGTTTCTGGCGCAGGTATATGACCGCGCGCTCCAGGTATGCATCGGGGTGCTCCGGATTGCCGTCGATCAGCCCGCTTACCAGGAGGAGGGCGTCCTCTGTTTTCCCACCCGCCGCGAGCGTGCGGGCCTCCTGTAATCCTTCCTCCATGGCCGCCGGATCATTCGCCGATTCCCGCGCGGGGACCAGCTCTTCAACCTGCTCGCCGGCGACCGAGGCCACCGGGATTTCTTCCTTCGTGCCCGCGCCGATCCAGTGAGACATGCTCACCATCGGCAGTTTCAGGATCCCGCCGTTTTTTGATCCGGGGGGTTGCGCGTCCTGCTGCGGCTCCTTTTCCACGGCGGAAAGTTCTCCTCCTTGAGCGACCGCTTTCGCGCCGGCGGGCTGCGGAGGCGGTTGCGCCACCACTGGGGGGGATTCAGTGCTCACCGCGCGCTGCTTCACTTCCTCCCCACGCGATTGCGACCCCTGCCTCCGCTGCTGTGCCTCATTGGCCTCGGGAGATGATACGTCCGTCATGAGCGCGCGGTCGGCCTGTGTCTTCGGGGACACAGCCACCTTCTTCGGCGCCTGCAGGGCGGCTGCGGCGGGCGGGCGCGGGAACGGCCACAGACGGGGCAGGGAGAACCAGCTCCACGCGGATTCCTGCCGCGCTCCCTCCCGCCGCGCTATTTCCTCCCGCTCAATGGCCCGGGCTTCCCTCATCAGGGTTTTCACTTGTTCGGGACCGGATTCGGCCGCCGCTGCCGGACCGGTGCACATACCACGTATGCATAGTGCACCGAGGAATGCCGCACCCACAGACACCGAAAATTTCATCGTCCTTCTTCCCCCATCGCGAGGCTCTATGGTATCATAGTGGCGTGTTCCCAGCTATACAACGATGATACCCGCCTTCCCGGGAGGAATGCATGAATGCCCTGTGCGCATCTTTACTGGTCGTCTCGCTTGTCGGCGCCGGCGGAGAGGATATACGCCCCGTTCCCTAC
>JAPLCY010000337.1 GCA_026391995.1 Candidatus Auribacterota bacterium | reverse complement strand
TGATTCCCCACGGCGACATTCTCCGCTACGAGGAGCTTCTCGCGGTGATCGCAGAGGCCCGCCTGATCGGATTTACCCGGTTCAGGATTACCGGCGGCGAGCCGCTGGTGAGGAAGGGGATTCTCTGGTTCCTCGAGCAGCTTGCCTCCCGCGGCGTCAGTTATTCCATGACCACCAACGGGCTGCTCCTCGCGCGCAGCGCCGCCGATTGCGCGCGAGCAGGGCTCAGGCGCGTCAATATCGGGCTGGACACCCTGGATCCGGCGACCTTCCGCCGCATTACCCGCAGTGACGCCCTCGCCGATGTGCTGCGCGGAATCGACACGGCTCGCGCGAGCGGCATCGAGGGGATCAAGATCAACGTCGTGGTGATGAGGGGGGTCAACGAGCATGAGATCGGGCGATTCATCGAATGGGCGCGGCGCGAGAGCCTCGATATCCGCTTTATCGAGTTCATGCCGGTATGCGGGGATGACCTCTTTGTGTCCCTCGCCCCGCATATTGGACGGTTGCGGGAGCACAGGGGCGTCGCGGCGGCATGCGAAACGGATGGCGGGCCCGCGCGGAGCTTCCGCTACAGCGAGGGGGGGGGCTCTGTGGGATTCATCATGCCGCGGACAGAGCCGTTCTGCGGCGCGTGCAACAGGCTGCGGCTCACCGCGGATGGCACGCTCCTGCCGTGCCTTTTCTCGAGCGAGGGGTTTGATCTCAGGGGCCCGTTGAGGGCGGGCGCACCCGTGGCCGGTGTCATCCGCAAGGCAATCGCCGCGAAGCCGCGGGGTCACGAGCTCAAAATGCGGCTCTGTCGCTACGCCATGCACGCGGTGGGAGGGTAACTACAGTTAAAATCCCAAATCCCAAATCTTAAAGCTTACAGCTTAAAGCTTAAAGCTAGCAGATTCAAAGACCAGATTGGCCTTTGCCAGAAGCGGGCGGTAGTATATACTATGTGCAGCTTTTGACGCAGGGAGTATGGGGAACCCGGTCACTGCGGGTTCCTCTTTTTCTTACACCGGGGGCGTGTGATTCATGAAGGCGCTTATCATGGCGGCGGGGTACGCCACAAGGCTCTATCCGCTCACGAAGGATCGCGCCAAGCCTTTGCTGCCGATCGCCGGGAAACCGATCATCGGCTACATCGCCGACGCCCTCGATCGTGTCCGGGAGATCGACCGGATCTACGTGGTGACCAACAGCAGGTTCGCCGCCTCTTTCAACGAGTGGGCCTCCGCGAGGCGGGGCAGGGCGCCGGTCACGGTGGTGGATGACGGCACTTGTTCGGACGCGGACAAGCTCGGGGCGATCGGGGACATCCGCTTTGTCCTGGATCATGAGCGTGTCAATGACGACCTCTTCATCGTTCTCGGCGATAATCTGTTCGACCTGGATCTCGCGACGATCATGCCGGCGTTCAGGGCGAAGGGGACGATCGTCGCCGCCTACGACATCGGCGATCGCAAGGCTGCCGGGCGCTTCGGCATCCTCGGCGTTGACGCGCAGTCGCGCGTCATCGACTTTCAGGAGAAACCCACGAATACGTCCTCGACCCTTGTCGCCCTCGGGATGTATCTGTTTCCGCGCGAGAAAATCCCGCTCTTCAGTGTATACATGAAGGAGGGGAACAACCGGGACGCGCCGGGTTATTACATCCGCTGGCTATACAGAAGGGAAGCGGTGTACGCCCATGTTTTCAGGGGCGTCTGGTACGATATCGGCGATATCGAAATGTATCGCAGTGCCGATGCGCTTTACCGGGCGAAGGGCGACAGGGGAAAATCAGGTTGACAGTGCCGGGGAGACTGCGCTACAGTTGCCGCGGTCGGTCCCAAAGACGCAAAGAACGGAGGTTAACGTGGCAAAGAGACACCTTTTTACATCAGAGTCGGTGACCATGGGACATCCCGATAAGATCGCGGACCAGATATCCGATGCGATCCTCGACGCGGTGTTCACCGCCGATCCCCACGGGAGGGTCGCGTGCGAAACGCTCCTCACCACGGGGCTGGTCGTCATCGCCGGGGAGATCACGACGAATGCCGAGATCGATTATCAGGATATCGCCCGCCGGACGATCAAGGAGATCGGCTACACCAGCGGCGACATGGGGTTCGACTACAAGAATTGCGGCATTCTCGTCTCGGTCCACAAGCAATCGCCGGATATTTCCCAGGGGGTGACCAAGGGGCAGGGTCTCCACAAGGAGGCGGGCGCGGGCGATCAGGGCATCATGTTCGGTTTCGCCTGCAACGAGACGCCGGAGCTTATGCCGATGCCGATCCACCTCGCGCACCGCCTGGTGGAACGACTTGCCTACGCGCGGCAGAGAAACATCATTCCCTGGCTGCGCCCCGACGGCAAGTCACAGGTCACCGTGGAGTACGAGGACGGGAAACCTGTGCGCATCCACACCGTGGTCATCGCGACGCAGCACAAGGACGGCATACCGTATCCCGTGATACGGCGCGAGATCATCAACAAGATCATCAAACCGGTGATGCCGGAGGGGATGCTGGACCGCAACACCATCTATCACATAAATCCGACCGGTCGCTTTGTGGTCGGCGGGCCCTCGGGTGATACCGGCCTCACGGGGCGCAAGATTATCGTCGACACCTACGGCGGCAGGGGCTGCCATGGCGGCGGCGCGTTCTCCGGGAAGGATCCGACGAAGGTTGACCGGAGCGCCAGCTACATGGCCCGTTATATCGCCAAGAACGTGGTAGCCGCAGGCCTCGCGGACCGCTGCGAGGTGCAGCTTGCCTACGCGATCGGCGTTGCCGAGCCCCTCTCGGTGCTCGTGGAGACCGAGGGGACCGCGCGGATCCCGGAGGAGAAGATCAGCCAGCTCATCCGCAAGCACTTCCCCCTCACGCCGGAGGGGATGATTGCGCACCTGAAGCTCAGGCGGCCGATTTACCGGCACACGGCATACCATGGCCACTTCGGGCGCAAGGGAGAGGCGTTCACCTGGGAGAAGACCGACAAGGCCAGGGAGTTGCGGAAGGACGCGGGGCTGTAAAAAAATTGTAAATTATAAATTGTAAATATCGAATTATAAATTTTCAATTTATAATTATCAATTTTGAAAATTTAATTGCCGCGTAGCGGCTGGGGAGTGTTCGCGATGACAAAAGGCGCAGGATATGATGTCAGGGATATGCGGCTTGCCCCCGAGGGGAAGAGGCGCATCGAATGGGCGGACAGGGAGATGCCCGTCCTCAGGCTGGTGTGCGAGCGGTTCCGGAAGGGAAAACCCCTCCGCGGGCTGCGCATGTCGGCGTGTCTCCATGTGACCGCCGAGACCGCCAACCTTGCCCGCACCCTGCAGGCGGGCGGCGCGGATCTCCTTCTCTGCGCCTCGAATCCGTTGAGCACCCAGGATGACGTCGCCGCGAGCCTGGTGAAGGACTACGGCATCAAGGTGCAGGCGATCAAGGGCGAGGATAACAAGACCTACTACCGGCACATCCACGCGGCGATCCTGCACAGCCCGCGGATTACCATGGACGACGGTGCCGACCTGGTTTCCACCATCCACAACGACTACGCCGCGATGGCCCCCCAGATTATGGGGAGCATGGAGGAGACGACCACGGGCGTCATCCGCCTCCGCGCCATGGAGAAGGATGGGGCGCTCAAGTTCCCGGTCATCGCCGTGAACGACGCAGCCACCAAGCACATGTTTGACAACCGCTACGGGACCGGGCAGTCCACGGTGGACGGCATCATCCGCGCCACGGACATCCTCTTCGCGGGCGCCACCGTGGTCGTCGCCGGCTACGGCTGGTGCGGCCGCGGCTTCGCGATGCGCTGCCGCGGCATGGGCGCGAACGTGGTGGTGACCGAGGTCAATCCGATCAGGGCGCTCGAGGCGCTGATGGACGGATACCAGGTCATGCCGATGCATCAGGCCGCGAAAATAGGCGATCTCTTCTGCACGCTCACCGGCGACATCCACGTGATCCGTGGCGAGCACTTTGCCAGGATGAAGGACGGCGCGATCGTGGCGAACTCGGGCCACTTCAATGTGGAGATCGACCTTGACGCGCTCAAGAAGATCGCGAAAAAGATCAATCGCAACGTGCGCCGCTTTGTCGACGAATACGTGCTCCCGAACGGCAGAAGCGTCCACATCCTGGCCGAGGGGAGGCTTATCAATCTCGCTGCCGCGGAAGGGCATCCCGCCTCCGTCATGGATATGAGCTTCGCGGTGCAGGCGCTGGCCACCGAGTATTGTGTGAAGAATCACCGGAAGCTCAAGCCGCGGGTGTACGGTGTCCCGGAGGCGATCGACAACTGGGTCGCCCGCCTGAAGCTCAAGGCGATGGGCGCATCCATCGATCGGCTCACCCCCGAGCAGAAGGAGTACCTCTCCTCCTGGCAGATGGGAACGTAACCACAGCCCGGAGCTTTTAGCGCGGAGCTTTTAGCCTGGAGCTTATAGCTTACAGCTTATTGTGGGGTATGGATTCATCCGGCAGTCAATCCCTCCTGGCCGCCCTGTGGCGCGGATTCATAAATATCATCTTTCCCGCGCACTGCGTCCTCTGCGCAAAACCCCTTTCGCCCGACCACCCCCACTGCCTCTGCGGGGCATGCCTGGAGGGGCTGCCGCGAGTGACGCAGCCCTTCTGCCCGGTGTGCGGCAGGCCGATCCGGAGCAAGGCCCTTGTCCCCTTTGACACCCCCTGCGGCGAGTGCAGGGGGACGAGCAGGCGCTTTCAGATCTGCCGGTCCGCCGGGGTATACGAGGGGACGCTCAGGGACGCCCTTCATCTCTTCAAGTACGACGGGCGGCGCGAGCTCGCGCGGGCGCTCGGGCTCCTCATGGCGGAGTACGCGCGAGAGAATATGCCGGGGCTGAACTATGACCGGCTGATACCCGTGCCGCTCCACCGCGGAAAGGTCAGGGAGCGCGGCTTCAACCAGTCGCTCCTTCTCGCGCGGGAACTGGGCAAGCGTCTGGGGATCCCCGTGAACGGGGCCTCGCTCCTGCGTGTCCGGGCGACACCACCCCAGAGCGCGCTTTCCAGGGCGGGGCGTTTGAAAAATGTCCGGGGCGCGTTCACTGTAAAGGATGGACGCGGGATCAGGGGAATGCGCTGCCTGCTCATAGACGATGTGTTCACCACCGGTGCGACGGCGGAGGCATGTGCGCATGCCCTTGTCCGGGCAGGCGCGAGGGCGGTGGATGTGTTTACGCTGGCCAGGACCGCGGCCTGAAGTAATTACCGGCAGAAGGAAGCCCGGGTTTGAATAGCACCGCATCTGCACTATTTTGGGATTTTGGATTTTTTCAGGGGATTGGGGGTTTAATGCCATTATGCTCGCCCTTGCCCGTTGTGTGATGATGGCCTGTCTTTGCACAGCACCCGATTCCGCACTGGTGCAGCGCATCTGGTCATTCAACTGGCTCGCCAGGAGCGCCGAGGAATCCTCCCGGGAGGCGAAGGAATTCCGCCTCGGCAGCCTGCCGGTGCGCGGAGGCACGATCAGGAGGCCCGAGGGGGAGTTCGGCGCTGAGAGGAAAAACGCCATCAGCTACCACAAGGGGATTGATTTTGCCGCCCCCGCGGGCACCCCGGTGCGGGCGGCTGCCGACGGATTCATATGCTACAACGAGATGAACGGCGGGACCGACTGGGGCTACGGCTACACGGTGCTCATAGACCACGGTAATAATTTTTACACCCTCTACGCGCATCTCCAGAATGAATCCTCCCTCGCGCCGGGACAATGGGTCCAGGCCGGCCAGCGGATCGCGGGGGTGGGGAGGAGCGGAAACGCCATGCGAATCCCAAAAGAGTTTCAATACCAGCTCCATTTTGAGATAATACACGCTCCATCCGGCCTCGTGGACCTTGGCGGAATCAGGATCACAGGGCTCCTCAGTCCGCAAGCCCTTATCCTTCTGAGGGAGGTCGGGGAGACGGTATACGGCCCTTACTGGGGGGGCGTGCTCAATCCCGAAGAATTCATAGCGCCATTATGAGACGAGCGTTTTGTGCACTGTTGGTCTGCGGCGGCATGCCCTTTCTCTGTTCGTGCGGCACGCCCTACCGCTACGAGTATTACGATTATAAGGGGAAAACCATAGACGAGAAGAACCAGGCCCGGGAGCAATCGGTCGATCAGCGTTTCAAGGGGATGATGCCGGGAACGAGGAGATGGATGAGATAGAAGATGCAAAATGTAAAATGTAAGATGCAAATTTCAAAACGTGCACGGGCGATCCATGAAAGATAAGAACCTGTTCAAGCGATTGTTGCTCGGCCTCGGCTTCGACGGCAAGGACGGCATCTGGCGTGTCACCAGGGGGGAGAACTATCAGCTCCTGGGCGGCTCGGAGGATACGCACGGCGAGATGCAGGAGAAGGCGGCCAAGATGAACGAGCATCTCAAGAAGCGCAAGAAGAGCCTCGATGAGGTGACCGTTGATGAGTTTATCGAAATCGCCGAAAAGGTGGAGATGTTTAAAACAAGAAAGGCCAAGCCGGGGACATGAGAGAGCTCCTCAGGGAATGGTTGCGCTCGATCGGTGAAGACCCGGATCGCGAGGGCCTCCGAAAAACCCCGGAGCGCCTTCGAGAAACATGGGCCTTCCTCACCAGCGGTTACAAGGACAGGATAGAAGATATCCTCACTGCCGGGATCAGCACCGATATCTGTGACGAAATGGTGTTGCTCAAGGATATCGAGGTCTTAAGCGTATGCGAGCATCATTTTCTCCCCTTCTACGGCCGCTGCCACATAGCCTATCTGCCCGACACAATGATGGTCGGTCTCGGCCGCCTCGCCCGTCTCGTGGACGCGCTTTCGCGTCGGCTCCAGATACAGGAGCGTCTCACGATCCAGATCGCCGAGGCGATCCAGGCGCACCTGAAACCGAAGGGGGTGGGGGTGGTGATCGAGGCGCGCCATCTCTGCATGGCCCTCAAGGGGGTGGAGAAGCAGCACTGCCGCGCGGTGACCTCCTCGATGCTCGGCTGCTTCCGCAGCCGGCAGGAGACGAGGATGGAATTCTTGAATCTCGTGGGGTTGAAGTAGTTTGATTGAACCATCGAGGACACAGAATGCACAGAGGCAATGCATATTCAGTGTGCGATGTGCGACCAGCGATCAGCAGGCAAAGGGGTTGGGGAACGTGAAACGGTCTTCCGGCACCAGGGTGGTGGTGTTTATGACCTGCGACAGGGAGCGGGAAGCCCTGGCGATCGCCCGGGCGCTTCTGCGCCGGAAGATCGCGGCGTGTGTGAGCATCTATCCGCGCGGCCGTTCGCTCTACTGGTGGAAGGGAAGAATCGAACAGGCGCGGGAGTTCCTGCTGATTGCCAAGACGCGACGCTCGCTGCTGGCCCCCGTCATGCGGATCGTGAAGTCGCTGCACCATTATGAGGTCCCGGAGATCGTCGCGGTGCCTATCAGTGCGGGGAGCGCCGACTACCTGCGATGGCTGGACGAAGAGGTTGCGGACGGGAGGAAGAATGAAGGGAAAGGTTGAGAAGGTATTGCGGGATGTGGTGCTGCCGATGCTCTCGATGCACGGGGGAAGCGTCGAGCTCGTTGAGGTTGCCGCCGACGGCGTGGTGAAGGTGCGGCTTTCGGGGGCCTGCGCGGGATGCCCGGGTGCGCGGATGACGCTCGCTCACGTGGTCGAGAGCGCCATCAAGGACGCTATCCCTGAGGTGACCAGGGTTGAGACGGTGTCGTGACCCCATCGCACTGAGCGGGAGCGGAGGCGCGGGATGGCGGCGTCAATGCGCGAGAAGATCAGGGGCTGTGCCGGGGTGATAACCGCGCCCTCGGGGGCGGCGGTCCGCGTGCTTTCCATGGAGGCGGTGCGCGCCATCGCCGATCAATCCGGCGCGGGGCGGCGGGACATTGAGATCGCGGCGCTCGAAGAGGGGATCATCCCGCTTCGTTACCAGAGGAACGCCGGAACCATCGGTATCGAGGGCCAGCTGAAGTTGCGCAGGGCCAGGGTGGCGGTCGTCGGCGCGGGGGGGCTGGGGGGAACGATCATCGAGCTCCTCGCCCGCCTCGGCATCGGGACGCTCGTGGTGATCGACCGCGACGTGTTCAGCGAAGACAATCTCAACCGACAGATCCTCTCGACGGAAGATGCCATCGGCCGGCCCAAGGTGGAGGTGGCTGCCGGGCGCGTGGCGCGCGTGAACTCCGCGGTGGGGGTGGTCGCGCACCACACGGTTGTTGATCGCGGCAATATCGATTCCCTCATCCAGGGCTGCGACGTGGTGATAGACGCCCTCGACAGCATCCCCACACGGCTCCTGGTCCAGGAGGCCGCCACCCGCATCAATATCCCATTCGTGCATGGCGCCATCGCCGGATTCCTCGGGGAGGTGATGACCGTCTTCCCCGGTGATAGGGGGCTCATGGCGCTCTACGGGGACGGGCAGGGCGCCGCGGGGGGCCTCGAGCTCAGGCTCGGAACACCCTCCGTGACGCCGTCGCTGGTTGCCGCGTTCCAGGTAATGGAGGCGGTCAAGCTGATTCTTGGCACGGGCGCACCGCTCCGCCACCGGCTGCTCTGCATCGATCTCCTCGAGGGATCGATCTCAGACGTGAAGATGGAGCCCCGTTCCTAAGACGATCTCAAACGAGAGCATACGCGATGAGGATAACCGTTCAAACCGTGAGCGATCTCCGGCACCACTTCGGGGGGCGGGAGATCAGCATCGAACTCACGGGCGCCACGGTCAAGGATCTCCTGGATTACCTCAAGCGGACCTATGGCTATGACTTTCTAGCGGAAGAACACACCATGCTTTTCCTGAACGGCAAGGGTGGAATACGCGACCTGGAAGAACTGCATGAAGGCGACCATGTGGCGCTGGTGCCCATTATGGCGGCCGGGTAGACGCCGTGCCAGGCAGGGAAGTCAGCGTGAGTTTCTTTCATCATAGCCTCTACTTGTTTTATTAAGCAACTTTGATGCCAAAAGACAGGACCAGGAATAGTATTGTTAATATATTGCACTGGTAGTAGATGCGTAAAGTGTGGGATTATTGACACAGTAATATAAGCATAGTTAGTGAAAGAATTTCATACTTTTGCTGCGGGAAGCATACTAATTTTGCGGGGTCGCGCAGAGTCGGGCTCCACGATGTGGTAATGATCAATAATACTTGCGGGGCTTTTTGAGATATTTGACCATCTTCAATTCAGTGCCGAGGCGCGGGCTTATATCATACCAGACAACATCCATTGATCTCTTGATGATATAGACGCCCAATCCACCCGGCTTCACGTCGTGGAGCTCGCGGTGCCGGATCCTTCCGGGATGAGCCTTTTTCCCGAAGTCCTTTATGATGACCTCGAGGCGGTCGCCCAGATCTTTCAGGGTGAGGATGATCTTCTTGTTAAAGTTGCCCTCGTAACTGTGCTTGATGATATTGGTGCATGCCTCGTCAATCGCCTGGATCACCTCGCCCCTCGCCTTTGCGGAAAACCCCATTTCGTAGGTCACCTCATCGACAAGCGAGCGAAGGGCCCTCAGGAAACGGGGATTGCTGGAAGTGACGGTGGTGATAACGTCGCGAGGCATGCGTTGTGCGATCATGGGTTATCCTATCCTGATTGCCATGGCGGTGAGATCATCGTGCTGGGGCGTCCCCTTCGAGAATGCCGCGACGCGCGCCATGACGCGCCGCACCGTTGCCTGCGGCCCGGCGGTATTCCTGGAAAGGAGCTGCCGCAGGCGCTGCATCTCAAACTCCTGCCCCTTTCTGTTGCGCGCCTCGATGATGCCATCGGTATAGAGAAACAACAAATCGCCCTTCTCTATCGGCATGGTATTCATGAGGTACGGCGCGCCGGGTGTGATGCCGAGGGGCACGCAGCGTGCGCTGTCGAGCAATTCAACCGCCGCGGCGGTTGCGCGCTTGAGCATGATCGGCAGGTGCCCCGCGCTGCCGTAGGACAGGGTGCGCGCGGCGGTGTCGATGATCAGGTAGATGAGGGTGACGAACATACCGCTCGTGTTATGCTCGAGGAGGCTCCTATTGAGGGCCTCCAGCACCTTGTCCACCCCCATCGCGTATGAAGCCCTGAAGCGGAATTCGCTCAGCGCTTTCACCATGTAAAGGGCCGCCGGGACTCCCTTGCCGGAGACGTCGCCCACGACCGCGCCGATGCGCCCTTGCCCGAGGTCCATGACATCGAAGAAGTCGCCGCCCGTTTCCCATGCGGGGATGGTTTTGGCGTAGCAGTGCACGCCGGGGATCTTCGGGAACGAGGAGGGGAGGAAGTTCTGCTGGATCTGGTGCGCGATCTCGAGCTCCTGTTCGATGCGCTGCTTCTCGAGGAGCCGGGCGTGGAGGCGGGCGCTCTCGATTGCGACGGCCGCCTGGCTTGCGAAGGCGGTGAAGAGGGCCAGGTCATCCTGCGAGAAGCCGACGGCGCTCCTGGAGTTGATCGCCTCGAGCACCCCGATCGTTTTTCCCTGTGATTGGAGGGGAACGCACAGGATCGAGCGGGTCGTCTGCCGCAGCAGCGCATCGGCAGTGGGATCAAAGCGTTTGTCCTTGGTTACGTCGGGGACGAGGAGCGGCTCGCCGTGCGTCGCGACCCACCCGGCGATCCCCAAGCCCATTTTCTGACGGTGCTTCTCCTTGAGCTGTTTCCCCTTTTCGCCGATGGCGACACGGTAGAGAAGTTCATCGCCCCTCTCATCGATGAGCATCAAAGACCCGCTCTCGGCGTTGAGCACCTGCTTGATGATCTCCATGATCATGTTGAGCAGCGTGTCGAGGTCGAGGGTGGAATTGATGATCTTGCTGATTTCAACAAGGGCGGAGAGGTTGGTGATCTTGTGGGTGGCGAGATGGAGCTGATCCTGGAGCGCCCCCAGCTCGGCGATCCTGTCCTTGATGGCGGCGGCGTCGGTATCCATGGTATCATGCCCGAGGTTGATCGGCGCCTTGCGGGCGGAGACCGGTGAGCTCGTACACAACCACCGGCTTTTCCTTTCCCTTGACGGTAACCTCGCCGATGAGGCGCGCCTCGGCGATCCCGCGCACGCACCGGTAGGTGAACTCGGATAATAGCACATCAGCCCCGTAATTTCTAGTGAGCCCCTCGATGCGGGACGCGAGATTGACCTCGTCGCCGAGCACGGTGTAATCCCAGAATTCGCTCGATCCCATGTTTCCCACGATCATGGTCCCGGTGTTGATTCCGATCCCCATCGCGAAGGGTTCGATTCCGTGGGCCTGCCATGACTCACGCATCCGTTTCAACTCTTCCTGCATCTCGAGGGCGGCGCGCACCGCGCGCAAGGCGTGATCGGGGTGGGAGAGTGGGGCGCCCCAGAAGGCGAGGATGCCGTCGCCCATGTACTTATTGAGTGTGCCGTCGTGCTTCCATATGACGCGGGTCATCCGGTCGTGGAGTTCATTGAGCCGCGGGGCGACCGCCTCGACGGGGCTCCGCTCGCAGAAAGAGGTAAAGCCCTTAACGTCGGCAAAGAGCACGGTGAGTTCCCGGCGCTCGCCGCCGAGCCTGAATCGGGAGGGATCCTGGAGGATGGCCTCCATGACGTTTTTAGAAAGGTATTTTCCGAGCACGCCGCGGTAGAAGCGGCGCTGGCGCTCCTCCGTAGCGTAGCGGTAGCTGGTGATGAGCGTATAGACGGTTACAGCCATGAGGGAGCTTGGCAGCAGCGGGACGATGAGGAGGCCTGTGGTGAAGACGACATATGCCGTGGCGATGAATACCGCGAGCACGAGGAGCACCAGGGCCAGGCTTGTAGCGGCCTTGAGACGCGCGGTGAGAAATGCCACAAGCGTTCCCATGGCAAGCAGGAGGAGCAGGATGTCTCTTGCGCCGAGCGGCCTGGGGAACGCGCCCGAGAGTATCGTCGTGAGGGCGTTGGCCTGGACCGTCAGCATGGGGCCCTCCGCCGCGAGCGGAGTGGGTTTCATGTACGATTCGATCGCCCCCGTCGCGGTGATCCCCACCAGGACGAGCTTCCCCTCGACGTCGGCCAGGTCTACCGGGCCGGCCTCACCTTTCTGCGCGAGGGCGAACGACTGCAGAACCTGCGAAAAAACGCTGTGCTGGAATTCGGTATAGTCGGCGGCGTAGTTGATCAGCATGCATCCCTTCCGGTCGACCGGTATCGAGACGTGGCGCCCCTCCGGGATGTCAAATTCAACATAGCGTCCGGCGGCGACATGCACATCTTCAACCTGGATGTTCTGATACCGGAGTACCGCCATGAGGGTGAACGACGGGTAGACCGCATCGTGGTAGCGCATGAGAAGGGGGATCCGGCGCACCACGCCGTCTTCGGGATCGCCCTGGGCATTAGCGAAGCCGAGCGCAGCGCGTTCGGCGAGTGACGGGATCGGCAGGGTGGGCGCGGACGCCAGGGGGATGGGGGAGAGATCTCCATCAACGTCGGTGATCGCGAAGCGGCCCAGGAGGCGTTCAGGGGCCGGGACAATATCCGGGGGCTTCTGGTCGGTGCGGGGAGAATCCTCGCCGGCCCCGAAATAGTAAGGGTAGACGAGATCGCTCAGCCGTGCGGATGCGCCGGCCAGGGCGGCGCTGTCGTCGGGATGCTGGCCGTCGGCCGAGGGGAAGAGGATGTCGTAGGCGGTGGTAGCGGGCGGCCGTTCGGCAAGCGCTTCGAGCAGAAGGGCGTGCCACCGCCAGCTGATCGGCCAGCGGCCCCCGAGGGCGACAAGCGCCTGGTCGTCGATGCCTACGATGCAGACATCCGGTGAGGGGGACGGGCCGTAGAGCCAGTGCCGCCACCGGAATCGCGAATCAACCGTTTTATCCTCGTATGCCTTGAGGATACCGGCCCGGTCGAGGGAGAAGACCGAGATGGCCCCGGCCGCCACCACGATGATCGCAACACCGCGCAGTTTCACGTATCCCTCCGACTGGATGAATTGTACACCTCCCGGAGGGGTAAATCAATCGGTCTCGGAACCGTTCCACCTGCAAGATGGAACGCGGTTATTCCGTGAACTCTCGGCTGGACGAAATGGTGGTGCTTTGGTAGGTTTAAAAAAAGAGCTGATCAACAGGGAGGGATGCGTGAGAATGAGATTCTGCATAGCGGCGATGGCATCATTGTTCTGCGGCGCTGTCGCGCTGCGCGCGGCCCAGGAGGGTGCGGCGGGGGCGTCACTGATCAAGGTGTATCGGGATGCGGAGTGCCGTACCACGCCGGGGAGCGCGTGGGAGAAGGCGAGGGTGGGGATGGGGCT
>JAPLCY010000042.1 GCA_026391995.1 Candidatus Auribacterota bacterium | reverse complement strand
ACTGCCGCGCAACCGCTCGATATGGCGGACGCCCAGCATGCGATCCTAATGCTAAAGAAGCAGCTAAAAGGTGACGAGCCGCGGCGAGAGCCCGTCGCCGCTGGCGATCACGGGAACGCGCACCGCGTTTTTGACCTCCCTGATCGCGGCATAGTCAACGTCTCCAGAGTAGCCCTGTGCACGGGTCCTCCCGTGGATGAAGATGGCCGCGACTCCCGCGTCCTCCGCCAGCCGTCCGATCTCGCGGGCGTTGCGGGAGGTGTGGTCCCACCCGGTTCGCAGCTTCACCGTCACCGGCACCGTGGCGCGTTTTACCGCCTCGGCCAGTATGGCGGCGAGACAAGCGGGCTCTTTGAGAAGGCTCGCCCCCTCGCCGCGCCTGACCACCTTTCTCACCGGGCACGCGGCATTGATGTCGAGGAGATCGAACGAGCGGCCGCGGAGCTTCTCGACCGCCCTGCCTATGGTGCCGGGGTCGGCGCCGGCGAGCTGGATGCCGAGCGGCCGGTCGGCGGGGGATGTCGAGAGCAGCTTCTCGGTTTTTTTATTCCCGTGGACGAGCCCGTTGGCGCTTATCATCTCGGCGAAGGCCAGTCCGCACCCGAAGGAGCGGGCGATGGTGCGGAAGGCGAGGTCGCTCACGCAACACACAATAGCGCACAGGAATACGGCCGCAAGCGCCAGTGCCGCAATGAAACGGTCGCATCGCCTCATTATAATCCCCCCGGGATAGTGGGTCAGTTTCGTAGGGATAGTATACCCCCCACCCTCACCCTCCCCTTCAGGGGGAAGGGGATGTGATTTGAGGGTCTTTGATGGGTGACCCAGTACCGGAAATGCTTGTTTGTCACGCCCCGCTAATGTGCAATAATAACATAGTTTGGGGGTAACAGATGCCGCAAAAACACCATCCGCTCGTGCGGTCAGTGATAGAGGCGGCGGTGGTCCTCGCCATCGGCAGCCTCGCAGGGGTCGTCAACAACGCCTTCTCTTCGCACAGCATACCGTGTGTCGGCGAATGGGACAAGACGTACGGTGTCCCTTCCCCGGGGGGGGAACACGCCGCGACGCATGGGAACAGGGAGATCGGCCTCGCCGAGGCCCGGCGCCTCTTCGAAAACGGCGCGGTCTTTGTCGATGCGCGGCCCGCGGGAGAGTATCGGGAGGGACATGTCGCCGGCGCCATCTCCATTCCCGAGGATGAGTTCAGGCTCTATCTTGAGGAGGTGCTCAGGGTGGGGGAGGAAAGGCCCATGGTCGTGGCCTACTGCCGGGGCATGGAGTGCGACGAGGCGCATCTCCTCGCCGGGCGGCTTCACGATGCGGGGATCAATGAGGCGGTGGTCTTCGCCGGCGGCCTCACTGAGTGGTCGCGCGCGGGCTTGCCGGTCGAGAAGGGAGGGGGAGGCAATGTCAGGTAGGCGCCCCTCGCTCATCCACCGCGGCCTGGTGCTGATCTTAAGGCTATTTCTCGGCGGGCTCTTCATCTATGCCAGCGTCCACAAGCTCCAGGACCCCGTCGCGTTCAGCAAGATTATCTATAACTATAAAATCCTTCCCGGCTTCCTGATCAACATGAGCGCGATCGTGCTCCCCGGGGTGGAGCTGGTGGCGGGGATCATGCTGATCATCGGCTTCATGAGCAGGGGGGCGGCGCTGATCATCACCGCGAGCCTCCTCGTCTTCATCTGCGCGATAAGCTACAACCTCGCGCGGGGCCTCGAGTTCGACTGCGGCTGCTTCTCGTTCTCCCGCTCGACGAAGGGGGCGGCGGTTGACCTGCTCATCCGGGATTTGATTTTTCTCGCCATGGCGCTGCGCATGCTCTGCGCGCGCGGTTTTGCCTGGTCGCTGGACTGGCTCTTCGGGCTCGAGCCGAAGCAACACAGCTGAATAGCAGGGAGAGAGGCGTAAAGCAGTGAGACCACTGGGCGCACTGAGCCTGAGGGACGTTAAAGGTGTTTCACTGTTCTCTGCGCCCTCAGTGGTTTCAATGTCGCTTCCGAACAAATGGAAAGGAGGAGGGGATGAAAGAGTTTCTCACCAAGGGACTGCTCGTGGGGCTCGGCGTGGCCGAGTTCACCCGCGAGACGCTCGCCAATGCCATCACCGAACTCGAGAAGAAGGGGGAGGTGAGCAGGGCGGAGGCGAAGAAGATCATGGAGTCGTTTTCCCGCGCCGCGCAACAGCGCCAGCGGCAGCTCGAGTCGCACGTTCAGAGGGGGATGACCTCGCTACTGGGGAGGATGCACCTCGCCACATCGGACCGTGTCCAGGAGCTTGAGAAACGGCTCAGGGCGCTGGAGAAGAAGCTCAAAACAAAGAAGTAACAACGGCATTCACCGCGGATTGGGCGCCTGCCTGCCCTGCCTGCCGGCAGGCAGGCGGCAGGCAGGGATTGAACAGATTGTGGTGACGTAGAGAAGTAATCCGCTCCATCTGCATAATCCGTGGTTGATCATTCAGCCTGGGAACACGATGAGCTACCTGACCCTGTTCCGGCGTCGCGAAGAAATCGCCCGTTTCCGCCAGGTCATGGCGGTCCTCTTCCGCCACGGCTTCGGTTACTTTGTCTACGAGCTGAAGCTCGGGGAGCACCTCCCGTTTGTCAACCGCCTGATGAAACGCCAGGAGCTGGCGAGGCCGCTCAACATCGCCGAGCGGCTCAGGCTCGCTTTTGAGGAGCTCGGACCCACATTCATCAAGTTCGGCCAGCTCCTGAGCAACCGCGTCGACCTGATCCCGCCGGATGTGATTCGCGAGCTCGTCAAGCTCCAGGACCACGCGGCGGCGTTCCCGGCGGACACCGCGCGCGCGATCATCTCCTCCGAGCTCGGGAGGCCCCCGGCCGAGGTCTTCGCCTCGTTCGATGACGTGCCGGTCGCCGCGGCCTCCATCGCCCAGGTGCACCGCGCCATCCTGGCCGCGGGTGATCGGGTGGTGGCGAAGATTCAGCGCCCCGGCATCCAGAAGCAGATCGCCACGGACCTCAACATCCTCGATGCCATTGCCGCCGGGCTGGAGCGCTACATGCCCGAGAGCAGGGTGTTCTGCCCGGTCGACCTTGTCCGGCTTTTCAGAAAGACAGTCTCACGAGAGCTTGATTTCATCGTGGAGGGGCGGAACACCGAACGCTTCCGGCGCAACTTCACCGATTCCCCCGACATCTATATTCCGAAGGTGTACTGGGACCTCACGACGGCCACGGTCCTGGTGCTGGAGGACATTGACGGGGTCCGTGTAGACGATGCCGCGCGGCTTGATGAGATGGAGGTCGACCGCCGGGAGCTCGCCCTCAAGGGGGCACGGGCGTTCCTGAAACAGGTGTTTGTCGACCGCTTCTTTCACGCGGATCCGCACCCCGGCAACTTCTTCGTGCTCCCCGACGACAGGCTCGCGCTCATGGACTTCGGCATGGTCGGGCGCCTGGACAGCGAACTCCTCGAGGAGGTCGCCAATGTGCTCATGGCCGTCGCCGAGTGGGACGCCGCTCGGGCGGCGCGGCACATCCTCAAGCTCCGTGTCTCCGACGAGGAGATCGACGAGGAGTCGTTCCGCTCCGACCTGGCGTATCTGATCGAGGAGTACGCCGGCCGGCCGCTCAAGGAGATCAACCTGGGGCACGTCATCAACGAGACGATCGCCATCGCGGCCCGCTACCGGATCAAAATGTCGCCTGACCTGGTCCTCCTTGGAAAGGCGATCGT
>JAPLCY010000303.1 GCA_026391995.1 Candidatus Auribacterota bacterium | reverse complement strand
TACCCCCGAGTACGGGGTCCCGGAGCTCGAGGATACTGCCCGGGGACTGCTCGCGGCTCCGTGCTACGTCGCGCACAACCTTGACGCCGTCTGCGGGGAGCTTGGCGGCCGGGCAAGGATCGCGATCACCGATTACAGCGTGATGTTCACCGATATCCCCACCGTGGTTCACGGCGCGCACCCCGTGAACGGGCGGCCGGAAGCGAGCATAGAGTGGGAACGCAACACGTATTGCGTGAGCGCCCTCGTGGAGGCCATGTTCCTCAACCTGTTCATCAGGAGGAGCGAGGTCGATATCGCGTGCCGCTTCTCGTTGCTGAGTCAACTCTACTCCACGCTCTATCGCTACGCCGATGGCAGGTGGATCGCCACCCCGCAGGCGCTGGTGCACGCGCTCTATAACCGTCTCGCGGGCCATCTCTGCGTGCACCTCTCGATGGAGGTTGACGGCTACGACTCTCCCGCGTGTGGCGTCATCCCCTCCATGCGCGGGGTCCCGTGCCTGGATGGCCTCGCCGTCAGGAGCGCCCGTGGAGACAAGCTGATCATTTCCCTCGTGAACAGAAATATCGAGAGCGATGTACAGGCGGAAATCATGATCAACGGCTTTGAGGCGCGCCAGATGACGGTGAAGACAATGTCCGCTCCGCAGTTCTACTCGCGCAATACCGCGCAGACCCCTGACAATATTCTCCTCCATGAACGCACCCTCCCCGTGCCGGATCCCTCCAAGGCCCTCCAGGTCAAAGTCCCCAAGCACTCGCTGATGTTCCTCGTGCTGGACAGGGAGGAGTGGCTCTAGATGGATTATTCATCAGACGAACAAAAGAGCAACTATGACGGCTTAAAAAATGCAACCGCGGATTTCGCATCTGCCTGCCCTGCCTGCCCTGCCTGCCTGCAGGCAGGCGGCAGGCAGGCGGCAGGCAGGGATTGGACGGTTTGGACGGATTGAAAGAGAATCTGCGTAATCCGCGGTTAAAACATTAAAAGTTGGTGAATGGATAAGTCTGGGATCATGACTGTGCTGCGCTGGTTGTGCACCATCGAGATTCTGTACGTGGCCGGCTGGCCGCTCTGCGCCCTGCTCTTCGGGTCGCTGCCCGACGGGGGGCTCGGCGTCGCGCGTCTCCTCGGCATACTGCTTGTTTCCTACGCCGCGTGGCTTTCGGCCAGCGTCGGCCTCTTCCCCTACGACGGGGCCTCGCTCGCCGCATTCCTGGCCCTCTACCTCGTCCTCAACGCATTTATTCTCACGGCCCGGCCGAGGGAGATCGCGGGATTCCTGCGGGAGCGCAAGAAGATCATGGTTTTTGAGGAGCTGTTCTTCATCGTCCTCTTCGCGGTCGCCCTGTTCATCCAGTCGTACAAGCCGGACATCACCCTCGCCGAGAAAGAACCCGACATGATGTATCTCCAGGCGGTCCTGCGTGGCGGGGCGATGCCGCCCGAGGATCTCTGGTTCGCGGGGCAGCCGGTAAACTATTATTACCTCGGTTATGTCGTCGTGGCGAGCCTCATCCGCCTCGCCGGCGCGCGCCCGGAAGTAGGTTTCAATCTCGCGGCGGCGAGCGTGGTGGCGCTGGGCTGCCTCGGGTCGTTCAGCCTTGCCTACAACCTGCTCCGCCGCAGGGGAATAGCGCTGCTGGCGCCGCTCTTTCTCATGGGGCTGGGGAATCTCGACGCCGCCTTCAGGGCGTTCCGTATGGGGAGCCTCTTCCGGGTGGACTGGTGGTACGAGATGTTCTCGCACGGCTCGCGCGAGATCATTCCCGGCACGATTC
>JAPLCY010000119.1 GCA_026391995.1 Candidatus Auribacterota bacterium | reverse complement strand
TGTTCGATCCGCCGAAGCTAATGAACGGAAGGGGAAGCCCCTTCGTCGGAAGTGTCCCCGTCACCACCGCGATATTGATGATCGCCTGCATGCTGATCACCGCCACGATCCCCAGCGCCAGGAGATGCCCGTAGAAATCGGGCGCCTTCCAGCAGATCCGCATGCCGAGGATCAGGAGTATCACGAAGAGCGTCACGATCACCGCGGCCCCGATGAGGCCGGTCTCCTCGCCGATGATGGAGAAGATGAAGTCGGTGTGCGCGGCCGGGAGGTAGTAGAACTTCTGGCGGCTCTGCGCCAGGCCAAGACCGGTGATCCCGCCGGATCCGAGCGCGATGAACGACTGGATGATCTGGAAACCGGTCCCTCCCGGATCGGCCCAGGGGTTCAGGAAGGCGACGATCCTGCGCTTCCGGTACTCCGAGCTGAACACCAGGACATAGAGCGTCGGGATGGCCGCCAGCGCGATCGGCAGGAGAAGCCTCAGGCGCACACCGGCGACGAAGAGCATGATGATGGTGATCAGCGCCATGAGGATCGTCGTTCCCAGGTCGGGCTGGATAATCACCAGGCCGAGCATTATGAACGTAAACACCAGCGGCAGGACGAGACTCTTCCATGACCGGTCGATCTGCCGCTGCTTCCGCGCCATCACGTCCGCGAGATACAGGATCAGGGCGAACTTCGCGAGCTCAGACGGCTGGATGCTGAATCCCCCGAGCCAGAGCCATCTCCTCGCCCCCCCCGCCATCCTCCCGATGCCGGGGACACACACGAGCCCGAGCAGGGCGATGCTCACCATCAACAGCGGGATGCTGCGCCGCCGGAGGTTGTGGTAATCGATGTTCACGGCGACGGCGAACGCCGCCAGCCCGAGGGCGATCCAGAGCGCCTGCCTCTTCAGATAGTAGTAGCTGTCATTGAAGCGCTCCTGCGCGAAAATGGCACTCGTGGAATAAATCATCACGATGCCGATGCTCAGGAGCATCACCACCGCGAAGAAAAGCAACGTCCGCTGCTGCACGCTTTCCCCCCCCTTGCCGTTACGGGATCAGGAGCGTCTGCCCCGACCTGATTCTTTTCGGATCCTGGATTGTGTTCGTCTCTGTCAGTTTCTTCAGCGACACCTTGTAGCGCTTCGCGATCGAGGAGAGCGACTCTCCCTTCTGCACCACGTGTTTTTTCATGCCGCCCGGGCGGAGTGCGTCTGCCCCCAACTTCTCGCTCTTCCTTTCCTTTGCCGCAACGGTTGAAGATTCCGCCGCGCGTATCGCGCCGCCGGGGATCGTGAGTATCTGCCCCACGCGGAGTGAGGCGTTCGGCTTCAGATTGTTGGCCTTCGCGAGCTCCGCCACCGGCACGCCGTACTTCTGGCTCAGCTTCCAGAGACTCTCGCCCGCGGCAACGCGGTGCGTCCCCGGAACGGTCGCTCCTCCTGCGGCAGCCGCCGGAGCGGCCGCGCGGCGGATCTCGGGAACGATCGGGCCGCGCGCAGCGCCCTTCGTTCCCCCAGCGGCTCCCTCGATTCTCTTCTCGGTCGCCTCCGCCGCGGCATCGACCGCAACGCCCCTTCCCTCGAGTTTTGCTTCAAGCATCTTCTCTTCCTTGCGGGCCCTGGCGTCGATGAGGGCGCCCTTCCGTTCGATAGACGCCCCGGCCTTCAGCCCCTTCTCTTCGGCGGGTTCATGCACGGCCCCCTGCTGTTTCGCAGGAATCGATTCCGGCCCCTTGGCGACAAGCAGGTCCGTTTCCTCGACCATCCCCTTCGGTTCGATGATGGCCTCGGGCTCCCCCTCCGGCGCGCGGAGATCCTTCACCGGCCCCGCCGTGCTGAGCGTCACCGCCTTCTTTTCCATGGCGCACCCGCCGAAGAGCGCCGCGAGCACAAGCACCGCCACATGCGCGCCGATCACGGCCATGATCAAATTCTTCCTGTTCATCTCATTCCCTCCTCTTCCACTTCCTCGTTTCGTGTCGTGTCTGCCCTTCGTTGCGTTATCATAACCTCCCCCGCGCCATCCCCCCGCACCGGCGCGGGCACTCAGGGGCCCGGCGCGAGCCC
>JAPLCY010000072.1 GCA_026391995.1 Candidatus Auribacterota bacterium | reverse complement strand
CGGGCTCTCCACCCGTTCCGCCGAAACCGGACTTGCGTTTGTCAACGAAGATTCACTGGAGCCTCACTCCCTCATGGGGCTCGTGATTCCGCGATCCCTCGGCGGCGGTGGAGAAAACTACATAGGCCCCAGCGTGTTCATACTCGCGCTGATCGGTTTCTTATCGTACAACAGGTTTCCAAAGAGTGCCTTCGGCCTGGCGACTATTTTCGCATCGCTGATCGCCCTCGGGAAATACACCCCCCTCACCTACCTCCTCTATCACCTCCTCCCCGGCTTCGCAAAATTCAGGTGCCACTCCCGCACCCTCGTCATCTTTGTGATGGGCGCCTCCCTCTTTGCAGGATTGGGCATCAACTTTCTCACCACCACCCCGGCGCGAGCGAGGGGGATCCTTGCACGGAAACTTTTCCACATCCTTATCGCGTGTGTGATACTTCTTACGGTCACCGCGTTCGCCCGATTATGTGGCGAGGGCTTCCTCATCGAGCTAGGTTCAAAAATGTACAGGGCAGGATCACATGGGCTGCCCTATGAAGCCCATATCGGGGATATCAAAGAGATAATTCACAAAACACTGGATTATTTTCTTTTTTTCACACTCCTCGCCAGTGCCGCCCCTCTCTTCCTCCTTGTTGCCGAACGGATACGCGGGCGCCGCGTCATGTATGTCATCATTGCCGTTTCGCTTATCCCTTTCATTGCCGATATCTGGGGTATCTACAGGCCCATTACCGCGACTAAAAACCCGTATGACCTCCTTGCCTCCCCGAAAATCATAGAGGTGCTCAGCCGCGATAGGGAGACTTCACGATACCTCAACATGGGGGATTGCAGGGCGCTGCCTTCTGCAATAGCCATCCGCTATAATCTTGAAGATGCGGCGGGATACCTTGTACTGTTGCTGAGGGATTATGTCGACTTCACCAACCTTGCGACCAGGAGCGCCCCCGAATGGCTGGCCACCACCAAACTTCCCCTCTCAGTACGGAAGATTGATGACATAGAATATTTCAACATCATCGACCTCCTTAACGTAAAATATCTCCTGAGCCCCACCCCCGTCACGTCCCCCAGGCTGAAACTCATCGCGGAAATAGAACATCCCACCTGGAATCTCCAGTGGCCCTACGGTGTCAATAACCCGGAGGCCATCTATATTTACGAAAACCGATCGGTGCTCCCCAGGGCATTTATTGTCCCGCGCGCGGAAATAGTCACCGATGCAACTATTTTCTTCGATACACTCAAAACTTTCAATCCCCGCGAGGTGGTTCTGCTCGGGGATGAGGTAACTCAGCAATCGGAGGGGGAGCCGTACAGGGCAGTGCCGGTACAACGGCCGTCTCCTCACCGGATCCGTGCTGAAGTGCATCTCGCAAAACCTGCCTTCCTGGTCTTCAGCGAGCTGTGGTATCCCGGTTGGCACGCGTATGACAATGGGGAGAAGATCAGCCTGTTCAAGGCGAACTACATCCTCAGATGCGTCCAACTGGGGAAGGGGAAGCACTCCGTAGAACTTGTGTTCAGGCCGGCAATCTGGAAATACGGGCTGTTGATATCCCTCGCAAGCTGCGTTCTGGTCATCTCAACAATAGCATATCTGTGTGTGAGACGTGGCGCAGCCCCCCATCGAGGGGCTTAGAGCGCATATCCCCCGCTGAGCCTTTCGCCGGCAAGATAATGGGCTTTGAGGTACTCCTCCAGCCCGCTCTCCGCCATCACGATCACCTCGCGCTCATGCCGCGCGATGAGCATATATTCGACATCCCGCACCATGCGCGCCGCCGCGCGGCGGCTAGGCGAAGAGGGGGATGATCTTCTGGGCGACGACGTCGACGAGCCCCTTGTCGGTCAGCTTGATATCGGGAATGACCGAGAGGGCGAGGAAGGAGAGGGTCATGAACGGGTCGTCGAGCGCGCACCCCATCTCGCGCGTGATGCCGATCAGGGCGTTCAGCTCGGCCCGCACCTCCTCGACCGACTTGTCCGACATGAGCCCCGCGATCGGCAGGGCGACGCTCCCGATGAGCTTCCCCCCCACCACGGCGGTGAACCCGCCCTGGAGCTTCCTGATTTTGATGACCGCCTCCATGAGATCGGCGTCGTTCGTTCCCACGGCGACGATGTTGTGGGCGTCGTGGGCAACCGACGACGCGATCGCCCCCTTCTTCAAACCGAAGCCGCGCACCAGGCCGAGGCCTATGTGTGAAGAGGCGTGGTGGCGCTCGACCACGGCGAGTTTCAGGATGTCGCGTTCCGTATCGGCCGCCACGAGGCCCCGCGAGACCTTAGGCTTGACGAGCTCCGCGGTGGTGATGAGCTGTCCCGGGACGAGGGCTATCACCCTGGCCTTCCCCTTCCGCGCCCGGATATGAAAGTACTCTTCTTTGAGCCACTGGATGTTGATGGACCCGCGCAGGAGCTCCGGCGGCCGTATGCCCGCGAGGACCGGGGGCAGGAGCTTTCCATCCCTGGCGACGAGCTCCCCGTTCTTGAATACCATCTCGATATTGAAATCAACGAAGTTGTCGATGACCACCAGGTCGGCGCGCTTCCCCGGGGCGACCGCGCCAAGGCCGTCGAGGTTGTAATGGCGGGCGGGGTTGATCGTGCACAGCCTGATGGCGGTGACCGGGTCCATTCCGAGCCGGATCGCCTTCTTGATAAGGGCGTTCATATGCCCTTCCTCGATAAGACACTGCGGGTGACGGTCATCCGTGCAGAGGGTAAACTGCTGCATGTTGTGCGGGGTGACAAGCGGGAGCAGCGCCTCCATGTTCTTCGCCAGCCCCCCCTCCCGGATCATGATCGTCATCCCCAGCCTGAGCTTTTCCAGCGCCTCCCCCCGCTCCGAGCACTCATGGTCGGAAGAGATGCGCGTCGCCACGTAGGCGCAGAGGTCTTTCCCCGCGAGCCCAGGAGCGTGCCCGTCGATGATCTTCCTGCCCGCGATCTTGAGCTTGTCCAGGATGCCGGGATCACCGGCGAGCAGGCCGGGGTAGTCCATCATCTCGGCGAGCCCGAGGATCCACTCCTGGTTGAGGAAGAAAAAGATGTCGGTCGCGCGGAGTTCGGTGCCGGGCGTCTCGAGGGGCGACGAGGGGACGCAGGAGGGCACCATCACGAACACGTTGAGCGGGTTGTATTTGCTCGACTTGAGCATGTAGTTTATTCCGTCGAGCCCCATCACGTTGGCGATTTCGTGCGGATCGCTCACCACGGAGGTGGTCCCGAGCGGAACAGCCACCTTCGAGAACTCGGGCACGGTCACCATCGTGCTCTCGAGATGGATATGGGAATCGATGAAGCCGGGGGCGACGATCCTGCCGCCGAGGTCATACTCCTTCACCCCGCGGTACTTGCCGAGGCCGACGATCTGGTCGCCGAGGAGCGCCACGTCCGCCCCGTAGACCTCGCCGGAGTAGACGTTGACGACCCGGGCGCGCTTCAGAACCACATCCGCCCTGGCCTTGCCGCGGGCAACGCGAATTACCTTGTCGAGGTTCTCCATGGTGGCCGTGCGGCGTTATGCGTTCGCCTTTTGAAACTCCGCGAGAAACGCCGTGAGGGCCTTGACGCCCTTCAGCGGCATCGCGTTATAGAATGAGGCGCGCATCCCGCCGACGCTCCGGTGTCCCTTCAATCCGATCAGCCCCCTCGCCTTCGCCTCGGCCACGCACTTCTCCTCGAGCTGCTCCGTCACGAGCCTGAAGGTGATGTTCATCCGCGAACGCGAGTCGGGCCTGGCGAAGCCGCGGTAAAAGCCGTTCGAACTGTCGATGAGCCGGTAGAGCGCCTTCGCCTTCTTCTGGGTGTTGTGCATCGAGCCCTTGTCCACGTGCGTGCCGTAGGACACCATCGTGGGCAGCTTCTTCGCCCGGGCGCGGGCCACCATATCCTCCCTGACGATCACCACGGTCACGCCGGCGGGCCCGAGGTTCTTCTGGGCGCCCGCGTAGAGCAGGCCGATCTTCGACCAGTCGACGGGATGGCTCAAGAAGTCCGACGAGGCGTCCACAACAAGCGGGACATTGCCGGGATCGGGAAATTCGATCCACTCGATGCCGCCGATGGTCTCGTTCGCGGTAATGTGCAGGTAGGCGGCGTTCGGATCCATGGTGAACGCGCGCGGGACGTAGTTGAAGTTGGCGTCTTCGGAGGAGGCAAGCACCTTCACCTCTCCGAAGAATTTTGCTTCCTTGATCGCCTCCTTCGCCCAGGAACCGGTGTGGATGTAGGCCATCGGTTTTCCCTCGAGGCCGAGGTTCCAGGGAACATGGAAAAACTGGGTGGAGGCGCCGCCCCCGAGCCAGAGCACATGGTACCCCGGCGGCACCGCGTAGAGCTCCCTGATCAAAGCCGTCGCCTCATCGATCACCGCCTGGAAGTCCTTCGAGCGGTGGCTGATCTCGCAGACCGACATCCCCGTCCCGCGGAAGTCGAGCATCTCGCGCTTTGCCTCCTTGAGGGCCTTGAGCGGCAGCGTCGCCGGACCCGCGTAGAAATTGAATACCCGCTTACCCATGAGCAAACCTCCTGTGTACACTCGCCATCCTCTTTAGGAACATGTGCCCGCATGATACTATAATAATCTCGTACGCGTCCAGCGCCGAGTTTGGAGGCGACATCCGGGGCGAATGCGATTGACAGGGACGCGTTGCTGCATTATCATGTGCCTCCCCAGTAGATGTTTGTAGAAAGGGATTCCTCATGGCAAGGATATTTCCACTCAGGGGTTATCGCTATAACCGGGATACGATCAAGGGCATAAGCGCGGTTATCGCCGAGCCGTACGACAAGATCACCCCCGAACTCCAGGAGGCCTATTATACGCGCGACCCCCACAATATCGTTCGCTTCTCCAAGGGGAAGATTACGCCGCAGGACGACAGCAGTAACAACCAGTACACGCGAGCGCGCGAGTATCTGGAGAAGTGGATCGCCGAGGGCGTCCTCGTGCGGGACTCCTCCCCGGCGCTCTACGTCTACAACCAGGAATATTCCTTTGCCGGAGGACTGGCGAAGGTGCGTCACGGCTTCATCGCGCTCGGTGAGTTGGAGGAGTTCGGGAAGGGCGGGGTGAAGCCCCACGAGCGGACGCTGGCGGGGCCCAAGGCGGACCGTCTCAACCTGATGCGCGCCACCGCCGCACAATCCGGCCTGATCTTCATGCTCTACTCTGATCCCGCAAATGAGATCACCGCCATCCTGGCGAAGGCCTCCCACGGGAAGCCCGACATGGAGGCCCGCGACGACAACGGCGTCATACACCGGATCTGGGTCGTCACCGATACCGCCCTGCAGCAGCGGGTTGCCGCCCTCATGGAAGAGAAGACCCTCTTCATCGCCGACGGCCACCACCGCTACGAAACCGCCCTCAATTATTGCCGCGAGATGAGGGAAAAGGGAGTCCGCTGCCTTCCCGGCAGCGAGAGCTACGACAACCACATCATGGCGTTTGTCTCCATGCAGGACAGCGGCCTCACCATCCTCCCCACGCACCGGCTCCTGTTCGGCCTGAGCGCGCCCCAGATGGCCTCGTTCCTCTCGGAGCTTGCCGCGTTTTTCACCATGACGCCGTGCGCGAATCTGGACGAGATGCTCGGCAGGATGAAGGCCGCCCCGGCGATGGCGCACTGCTTCGGCCTCTACATGAACAAGGCGTACACGCTCCTCACGCTCACGAGCGAGACCGCGGTCGCGGCGCTCATGGGCAAGGAAGCATCGGACGATTGGAAGCGCCTGGACGTGAGCATCATACACGCGATACTCGAGAAGCTCCTCGGCATCGACAGGAAGAAGCTCGAGGACGAGGCGCATGTCGCCTATGAGCGCTACGCCGACCTCGCCGTGAAGATGATTGATGAGGGGCGTTACCAGATGGCCATCTTCCTCAACCCCACGCGCGCCGGGCAGGTCGCGAAGATCGCCGGGAACGGCGAGCGGATGCCACAGAAATCAACGGACTTCTATCCGAAACTGTATACAGGGCTCGTGGTCAACAAGCTAAATCTGGCATGAGCCTGAGTTTCTTGCCTGTCTTTGTCCCGTAGAGCACACTTAAGTGTGCTCTACGGCTGTGGATAAGTGCCAAAATCTGTGGATAACTCTATAACTTATTCCGGCGCAATATGAAAAAAACATACCTGATGACCCCAGGCCCCGCCCCGGTGCCGCCCGAGGTGGCGCTCAAGCTCGCCCAGCCCATAATCCATCACCGTTCCGATGAGTACCATGCGATCCACGCGGCGGTGGTATCTGGATTGAGGAACATCCTGGGGAGCACGGGCGATATTCTCCCCTTCCCGGGCTCCGGCACGGCGGCCATGGAGAGCGCCGTGGTCAATACCCTCTCGCCGGGAGATACCGCCGTTGTCATCCGCTGCGGGAAATTCAGCAACCGATGGGCTGAGATCTGCGGGGCGTTCGGCGCCACGGTCGTCCCCGTTGATGTCGAATGGGGCCGCGCGGTCGATCCCGCCGCGGTCGCGGCCGCGCTCGCGAAACATCCCGCCGCCGCCGTCTTTGCCACCCTTTGCGAAACCTCCACTACCGTCAAAACAGATATCGCGGCGCTGGCGCGCCTCGTGAAGCCCGCCGACGCGCTCTTGGTCGTCGACGCCATCAGCGGCCTGGCGTGCAGCGAATTCCGGATGGACAAGTGGGGGGTCGATGTGGCGGTCGCCGCGGGACAGAAGGGGCTCATGGTCCCGACCGGCCTGGCGATCGCGGCGGTGAGCGGCGCGAAGGCGTGGCGCGCCGTTGATCAATCCCGTATGCCTAAATATTACTTTGACTGGAAGCGGGCTCGCGTGAGCGCCGGCGGGAATGAGACCGCCTGGTCGGCCCCCGCGTCGCTCATGGCGGCGCTCGCACAATCGCTTGACCTCATTCTCCGCGAGGGCATCGAGACCGTCCTCGCCCGCCACGCGCGGCTTGCGCACGCCTGCCGCGCCGGCGTCACCGCCCTGGGGCTGAGGCTCCTCGCCCCCGACGCCCCCGCCGACGGCGTTACCGGCGTGTGGGCGCCGCCCGGCATCTCGGGGGACGCGCTGAAGGGCCACATGGCCGCGAAATACGGCGTCCATGTGGCGGGTGGACAGGAACAGCTCAAGGACAAAATTATCAGAATTGCCCACATGGGCTACGCCGATACTTTTGATATAATCACTGCCGTTTCGGCGATCGAGATGGCCTTGACCGACCTCGGCCATGCCGTGGAGCGCGGCCGGGGGGTGAGCGCCGCGGAAGCGGTGCTTTCCGCGTAAATAACCTGAATTGCACAAAGGAGAATGCGATGAAAAAGGTGTTGATCTGCGACCCGCTGGCGAAGGAAGCGACCGAGATACTGAAGCGCGCCGGCCTCGAGGTGACCGAGAAGAGCGGCCTCGCCGAGCCCGATCTTGTCGCCTGCATCGGGGAGTACCACGCGATCGTCGTCAGGAGCGCGACGAAGGTGACTCGCAAGGTTATCGAGGCCGGGAAAAAGCTCGAGGTGATCGCCCGCGGCGGTGTGGGCGTCGACAACATCGATGTGGCGTGCGCGAAGGAGCGCGGGATACCGGTCCTCAACACGCCGAAGGCCCCCTCCATATCGGTCGCCGAGCACACCCTCGCCCTCCTGCTCTCCCTGGCCCGGGCCATCCCCCAGGCCGACGCCTCGACAAAGGCGGGGAAGTGGGAGAAAAAGAAGTTCAAGGGGTTCGAGCTCTACGGTAAGACCCTCGGGATCATCGGGATCGGGCGCATCGGGCAGGAGGTGGCGGTACGGGCGCTCGGCCTCGGCATGCGCGTCAGCACCTACGATCCGTTCGGCTGTTCGGCGGCGACGATCCACGCCCCGCTCATGGAAACGTGCGATTTTGAGAAGCTGATCAAGGAGT
>JAPLCY010000272.1 GCA_026391995.1 Candidatus Auribacterota bacterium | reverse complement strand
ACCTCCTCGGGCACCATCCGCATCCCAATCCCCGCAAGGACGGGGACGATGACCAGATCGTCAAGGTAACCGATGATCGGGATGCAGTCCGGGATTATGTCTATGGGGGAAAGGGCGTAGGCGACAGCGGATCCGATGAAGACTTTCGCCAGCCACGGTGTGCGCGGATCACGCAGGACGTCCCTGTAAAAGCGGAGCTCGGCAGTGAACGAGCGCGCAATATTTTTTACATGGTTCCACATGGCGTCACCTTGACAACGCGCTATTATACCATGATTGCCCCGTAGCCGGGATCAAAGCCCCCGGCCCGGTCTTCGCGGCGACGACCGGGGCATATTGGGTTCGTACCTTGACAGTATGCGCGAGCTGTACTAATATGGGCGCACAAGAACAAGGAGCCACCACATGAGAAACGCCATCATCATCCTCATCGCCGCTTCCCTGCTCATAACCGCGGGCTGCTCGGGCATTTCCACGGTGAACTACAGCCGCTGCGACCGCGGCCGGCCGTTGGCACGCATCGCGGTCGTCGCCCACAATATCTCCACCGCCGACCGCTACAAGATGTGGGCGTGGACGAAGAAACACCCTCGCATTGTCCCCGAAGATAATTTCGATGAGGAAATATTCACGTCTCTCACCAATAGAACGGATTATAAGATAATCCCACAGGCCCAGGTGCGTGAGGTGCTCCAGAAGCTGAACCTCCAGGAAAAAATCTTTCTGAGCAGGAAGGAGAAGCTCATCCTCCGCGAGGCGCTCGGCGCGGATGCGATCCTCTTCGCGGACGTATCGTTCTACCTCCAGAATTATCTCTTCTGGAAAACGTTCGGGGTAGTGGAGATCACCATGCGCCTCTACGGGACACCCGACAACCGCCTCCTCTGGGAGGCGAAGGGCCGGAACTTCGCCCTCTTCGTCACCACCGACAGCGCCCTGAAGAAGGTCCGCGACAAGATGCTCGGGCAGCTCGCCCAGAAGCTCGAGGCCGACAAGCCGCTGGCAAAAACCATGTAGTCGCCGCACCGTTATGACCGAGGCAACCACCGCGCTCGTCTGCAGCGACGCCTATCTCCGGCATGACCCCGGACCGAATGCCGAGGAGGTCCCGGGACGGATCACGGCGATCGTGAACGCGATCAAGGGCGCCGGCATCCAGAACGCCCTGTTACACCTTACCCCGACCCCCGCGAGCATCGAGGCCGTCCTGCGCGTCCACGATCGCTCACATGTCGGCGCCGTACGAGAAGCCTGCGCCCGTGCGCCGGCCAAACTCGACCGGGACACCTATGTGAGCAAGGATTCCTACGAGGTCGCGCTCCTCGCCGCGGGCGGGGTGCTCAACGCCGCAGAGGCGGTGATGCGCGGCGAAGCGCACAATGCCTTTTGCGTCGTTCGCCCGCCGGGCCACCACGCCACGCCGACGCGCGCGATGGGCTTCTGCCTCTTCAATAACGTCGCGATCGCCGCTCGCCACCTGCAGCAGGCGCACGGTATCGCCCGCGTCCTCATTGTCGACTGGGACGCGCATCACGGCAACGGCACGCAGGAGGTGTTCTACGACGACCCTGGTGTCCTCTACTTCAGCACCCATCAATTCCCTTGCTACCCCGGCACCGGGGGCGCCGACGAACGCGGGACGGGGGCGGGGATCGGTTTCACCATCAATGTGCCGATGCCCGCCGG
>JAPLCY010000029.1 GCA_026391995.1 Candidatus Auribacterota bacterium | reverse complement strand
GACGCCGGCAAGCAGCGCCTGGGCGTGGTGCAGGAGTTCAGGGGTGACTGCGCGGTCGTCGGCAGCGGCGGCAGGAACGAGGTCATTCGCATCTCCCGCCTTACCCGGGTCGCGTCCAAGGTGAAGGAAGCATAACCCGTACCGCGTCGTGTGTTTCTGGTGCCCCCTCTTCCGGACGGCGGAGGGGGCATTCTTTTCGGTACATTCATCGATCAGAGAGTGGGCCGCGTGCCGATACCGCGACATCGCAGGGGGGACATGCGCACCAGGGGGCCTTACGGTCCGCGCGTGATGCGCGGGTTGGGCCTGGATAATGTGTTCCGGGCCCTCCATGCCAGGAACTTCCGCCTTTTTTTTGCGGGTCAGGGCATCTCGCTCGTGGGGACCTGGATGCAGCACATCGCCATGAGCTGGCTGGTCTACCGGCTCACCGGTTCGCCGTTCCTCCTGGGGCTGGTCGCCTTTTCCAGCCAGATCCCCGCCTTCATCCTCGGGCCTTTTAGCGGCGTGCTGGCGGACCGGTGGAACCGGCACCGGATACTCATCGTCACGCAGACCCTCGCGATGATCCAGGCGTTCCTGCTGGCGCTGCTGACCTTCTCGGGTATCGTCGCCGTCTGGCACGTCATTCTCCTGGGAATCCTGCTCGGCTGTGTGAATTCCATAGACATACCCGCGCGGCATTCTTTCATCTTCGACATGGTGGAGAGGAAAGAGATCATCGGCAATGCCGTCGCGCTCAACTCGGCCATGTTCAACGCGGCGCGACTGATCGGCCCATCAGTTGCCGGGGTGATTATAGCTGTGGCGGGCGAGGGATGGTGCTTTCTATTGAACGCCGTCAGTTTTATCGCGGTGATCTGGTCGCTCCTGATCATGCGGCTGCCCGCGCGGCTCCCGGCCCGGAGGCGCGCGCACATGCTTGCCGAGTTGAGAGAGGGGATCGTCTACGCCTTCGGTTTCGCGCCGATACGGGCGATCCTGCTTCTCGTGAGCGTCTGCAGCCTCATGGGGATGCCGTACATGGTGCTCATGCCGGTCTTTGCGAAAGATATTCTCCATGGCGGACCATGGACCCTCGGTTTCCTCATGGCCTCCGCGGGGGTGGGGGCCCTTGTCGGCACGCTCTACCTCGCATCGCGGCAGGGAATCCTCAGGCTCGGCAGGATGATGCCTGTCGCCACGGCGATCTTCGGCGCGGGTCTGACGGCGTTCGCCTTTTCCCGCGCACTCTGGCTCTCGTTGGGTCTTCTCTGCGTCGCGGGTTTCGGGATGATGGTGCAGATGGCCCTCAGCAACACCATCCTGCAGGTGGTTGTCGATGACGACAAGCGTGGCAGGGTTTTGAGTTTCTTTGCCACGGCGTTCATGGGAATGATGCCGCTGGGCAGCCTTTTCGCCGGCATGCTCGCGCGCGCGGTGGGGGCTCCCCTGACGCTTGCCCTCGGCGGTATGGCCTGTATCGCGGCCGCCGGCGTCTTTGCCATGCGACTCAGCGCGCTCAAAGTGATCCTGCACCCGATCTACGGGAGGCTCGGCGGTATCCCCGCGGTCATATCGGGAATCAACCGCGCCACGGAGCTGAGCGCCGCGGAAGAAGAGTAAATCAAATGCATAATAAAAAATGTGCCCCCATCGCGGCATATGGCCGGCGAGGATGGAAAGCTAGTTGAAGTGGGCGGTGCGATGTCGTACAATGCACCGTGACGCGCGTACACGGGAGGAAAAAGGTGGCACGGGCATCGGCGGGTTCGAACGGGGCGCGCTTGAGGGGATTGGTCCAGCGGCACGGCACGCCCCTCGTCGCCATCAGCCGGTCGGCCATCCGCATGCAGCTCAATCGCTTCAGGCGGGCCCTCCCGCGCGTGGAACCGTTCTACGCGGTCAAGGCCAATCCACATCCAGATATCCTGAAGGTGCTCGTGTCCGGCGGTGCGGGCTTTGACGTTGCCTCCCTGGCGGAGATGACGGCGGCGATCGAGGCAGGCGCCGGCCCCGAACGGATCATATTCGCCAATACCATAAAGCCCGCCCGATCGATTGCCGCAATAGGAGGGGGGTTCCCGATCACGCACTTTGACGGGGAGGAGGATGTGTTCGAAAAGATCGCGAAGATCATTATGCGGGAGATCGAACGCCTTTTCGACCGGAAGGTGCGCATCATCGCGGAGCCGGGGCGCTTCATCGCCGGTCCCGCGGCGACGCTGATAATGCGGGTGATAGGGAAGGCGATCAGGGAGAACAAGCACTGGTACTACCTCGACGACGGCGTGTACGGCGACCTGAGCGGCATCATATTCGATCACGCGCAGTACGAGTTCAAGGTGCTGAGGTCGGGCCGAAGCCAGCTCTCGACCCTTGCCGGGCCGACCTGCGATAGCCTCGATATCATCGCCCGGGGGCAGGACCTGCCGGAGCTCGAGATCGGCGATATTGTGTACGTGGAGCGCGTAGGCGCCTACAGCACGGCGACCGCGACGGCGTTCAATGGCATCGCGCCGGCAAAAATTGTCATGGTTGCATGAGGGGAAACCGCCGCGAAAAAACACCGAAGGCTTTTAACCGCGCCTGCCTGCCCTGCCTGCCGCCTGCCTGCCGGCAGGCAGGGCAGGCAGGCGGCAGGCAGGGATTGGACGGATTGAACGGATTGTCAGCGACACCACATGGAGGATCATCGCATGAAACGGACACACCGGTTACGGGAAGACCTCACCCAGCTTCCCGATTGGATGCGCGCGAAGAAATGCCCGCATAAGAACACGTATCTCTCCGGGAAGCGCATCCTGCCGAAGGGGATCACCGGGAAGGAGAAGCTCTCCGCGCTCATCGAGGGGGTGTTTCTCGCATACAACTCGGCCCGGTTGCGGGAGGGGTGTCAGCTCTTCGTAAAAAAGATGCTCAAGCCCGAGGTGACCGTCGGGATGAGTTTCGCCGGGGCGCTCACCCCGGCCGGCCTCGGCAGCTCTTCCGTCGTGCCTCTCATCAAGGCGGGTTTTGTGGACTGGATTGTGGCCACCGGCGCCAACCTTTACCACGACCTCCACTTCGCCTTCAACTTCCCGCTCCACGTGGGAAGCCATTTGGTTGACGATGCCGACCTGCGCAAGAACGACGTGGTCCGCATCTACGACGTGCTCCTCGGGTATACCGACTGCCTGATGGCGACCGACGATATCCTGCGCGGCATCCTCGTGCAGCCCGAGTTCCAGAAGGAGATGGGGACGGCGGAGCTGCACCATAAGATCGGGCGCTACGCCGCCGAATGGGAGCGGAAGACGGGACTGAGGAACGTCTCGATGCTCGCGGCCGCGTATCGCTGCGGCGTCCCGGTCTATACTTCCTCGCCGGGGGATTCGACCATAGGGATGAACATCGCCGGCGTGGAGCTCAGGGGGAACAAGCTGCGGATCAACCGGCTCAACCCCTCCACCGCCGTCAACGCGCCCACCTCCTTGGGGCGCGCGGCACAGCGGGCGGGGGGGAAAAGCGCGGTCGTCCTGCGGGGGGGGGGGAGCCCGAAGAACTTCATGCTCCAGACCGAGCCGCAGATACAGGAGGTGCTCAGGATCAAGGAGGTGGGGCAGGACTATTTTTTCCAGGTCACCGACGCCCGCCCCGACACCGGCGGCCTCTCCGGCGCCACGCCGCACGAGGCGGTGAGCTGGGGGAAGGTGGATCCCGATCGCCTGCCCGACGCGGTGGTCTGCTACACCGATACCACGATCGCCCTGCCCATCCTGACGCACTACGCCCTTGCCAACCACGCGAAGCGTTCCCTCAGGCGGCTCTACGATTGCCGGGCGGAGCTCATGGAATCGCTGGTGCGGGAGTACTTCGCACACAACAAGTGAGGGGGTACCGGGGCGGGGCCTGGTGTGCTGTACGGATAGCAGAGTTTTTCCCCGTAACTGACCCATATCTAAAACGGGTATGGGGTCACTTACGGTGGGTATTTTCACCCCCCACCCCGACCCTTCCCTCGGCTACGCTCGGGACAAGCTCCCCTCAAGGGGGGAGGGGGATAATGTGGGAGCCCCCCCATAAGTGACCCAGTACTAAAACGGCATCATTTGCGTTGACACATTTTATGAATAATGTATACTACTGGCTGACAATGCGCCTGAGGGTCGGATGAAAAATCCAACCGCACGGTAGGCGATATCTACCACGCGGTTTTTCTATATCGGCCTGGGAGCATACATTTGCTGAGAAAGGAGCGACGCGCGTAATGAAAGGCAAAGTGAAGTGGTTTAGCAATCAGAAGGGCTATGGTTTCATCACGTCTGAGGCGGGCAACGATGTGTTTGTACATCACACCGCGATCCAGGCCGAAGGCTACAAGTCCCTCGAGGAAGGTCAGGAAGTCGAGTTTGAGTTCGAAAAGGGTCCCAAGGGCGACAAGGCCACACGAGTAGTCCCTCTCTAAGTTTTGCACTGCACGGGCCCGGCGGGTAGTACGCCGGGCCCGCCTGTCTTTCAGGACATATCTTTCTCCCGCATCCGTCCGGTAGTGCTCATGCCTTTGTGCAGCGCCATGTCCGGCGGGGGCACACATATGAAATCGGCTGACAAGATTCGCAACCTGGCTATCATCGCGCACATCGATCACGGCAAGACCACGCTCATCGATGCGATCTTCCGCGCCGCCCACGTCTTCCGCGAAAACGCGCGTGTCGAGGAGCGGGTGATGGACCACAATGAGCTCGAGCGCGAGCGCGGGATCACCATCCGCGCGAAGCACTGCACCGTAAAATGGGACGGCTATCTGATCAACATCATCGACACCCCCGGCCACGCGGATTTTTCGGGCGAGGTCGAGCGGGTGCTCTCCATGGTTGATGCGGTGCTCCTGGTCGTGGACGCCAACGAGGGGCCGATGCCCCAAACCCGGTACGTCCTGATGCGGGCCCTGCGCCTGGGACTCAAGGCCATCGTCGTCATCAACAAGGTCGATCGTCCTCACGCCGACCCCCTGTGGGCGCTCAACAAGACCTTTGATCTTTTCATCGAGCTGGGGGCCACGGACACACAGGCCGATTTCGCCGCTGTGTTCGGCTCCGGTCTCGATGGCTGGTTCGTCCACGACATCGAGGGCGACGAGCGCCGCAGGATGGACCCGCTCTTTGAGGCGATCGTGAAGCATGTCCCCGCCCCGCGGGGCGACCGGGAGGCGCCGTTCCGCATGCAGGTGAGCACGCTCGCCTGGAGCGACTACTTCGGCCAGATCGGCTGCGGCAGGGTGCTCCAGGGGAAACACCGCCTCGGCGAGCCGCTCGTGCGGACCACCACGCGCTGGCTGTTACCCGAGGGCGTGCGCACCGATAACACCGAGTGGGAGGTGACCGGCACGCATGAAGGGGTCTCCACACACCTGTGGGTGACGCGCGGGCTCGAACGGGAAGAGGTCAAGGAGATTGGCGCGGGTGACGTCGTGTGGATCGCGGGCCCCGAGGCGATATCGATCGGCGACACCATCTCGGCGCCGGGGATCGAGTCACCCGCCATGCCGCCGCTCGAGATCGGCGAGCCGACCGTCTCCATGTTCGTCATGGTCAACAGCGGGCCGCTCGCGGGACAGGAGGGCACCGCGGTGACCATGAGGCAGATACGCGAGCGCCTGGAGCGGGAGAGCCGCGTCAATGTCTCGCTTCGGGTCGAGGAGGTCGGCCGGGCGGACAGGATCAAGATCTTGGGGCGGGGTGAGCTCCACCTGTCTATCCTGATCGAAGAGATGCGTCGCGAGGGGATGGAGCTTTGCGTCACCAGGCCCGAGGTCATTACCACAAAGGCCCCCGACGGTACGGTGCTCGAGCCGATGGAGGATCTCATCATCCATATACCCGAGGATTTCCAGGGGGTGGTGCTCGATAAGGTATCGAGGAGGAAGGGCGAGCTTGCCGGGATGCACAACACAGGCACAGGCCTTGTGCGGCTGGATTTCAAGATTCCGACCCGCGGGCTCATCGGCTACCGGAACGATTTTCTCACCGACACGCGGGGCCTGGGTATCATGTCCTCCCGCTGTGTGGGCTATGGCCCCTGGTGCGGGGAGGTGGTCACCAGGAGCAGCGGGTCGATGATCAGCATGGATACCGGCCCGGCGACCTCGTATGCCCTGGAGAACCTGCAGCTTCGCGGGACGCTCTTTGTGGGGCCCATGGCCAAGATGTACGCCGGGATGATCGTGGGCGAGCACTCCCGCCCCGACGACCTCACCTGCAACCCGACAAAGCGCAAGAAGCTCGGCAACTACCGCTCCTCCACGAAGGAGATTTTTGAGGCGCGCAAGACCCCACGCGCGCTCACCCTCGAGACCGCCATCGACTGGATCGCCCCCGACGAGCTCGTCGAGGTCACTCCGCAATCGATTCGCGTGCGGAAGGCCATCCTCGACGAAGAGGGGCGCAGGAAGGCCATGCGCGCATCGACCGCGGCGAACCGCTAGATTCCCTTCCTCTCCCGTGGTAATCGGTCAGTTTTGTGGGGAGACAACTCAGGTTCTGTCATCCCGGCCCTTCGGCTGCGCCCAGGGTAAACTCGAGCAGGGATCACGCGGGAATGACATGTGAAAAGAACACCCCTTGTAACTGAGGCCGTGCCTTCGGCGGCGAAATGATATCGCACCCATCCCCCCGATGATATAATCTCACCCGTTCAGCGAGTGCCGCGAGTGTCGGTACGCCTTGCTATGGAGTGGTCGTATGCGCGAAGAGGGGGTGGTGGTGAGTACGATGGGCGCGGCGGCGTGTGTGCGCATGCAGCCCCAGGGCGGGTGTCGGAGCTGCCGGATCTGTGTCACGGGATCAGCGGGGGAGCGGTTGATCGAGGCGAACAATGAAGCCGGCGCAAAGGCCGGTGACAGGGTCATAGTCGAGGTGCGCGAGGGGGTATATCTGCGCGCGGCGTTCCTGGTATATGTGCTGCCCCTGATCGGCATGTGCGCCGGCTACGCGGCAGGTACGGCGCTGTGGAGTTCCGAGCGGGCGGGATTCTGCGGCGGCGGGGTCGGGCTGCTCATCGTGTGGGCGGTTGTGCGGCGGTGCGACAGGAAGATTGCGAGGAGCGGCGTGCCCGTTCATAGTATTATAAAAATACTCCCCCCGGGTGGGGGGATTCACAGGGAGGGGTCATGAAGACAAAGATGCGGCGCCGGGCGGCGCTCGACGATGTGGTCATTTCGCGGATAATCATAGAGGAGTTCACGCGCGATTTCAGCGATTGCCTCCAGAGCGATGTGGCGATCATCGGCGGGGGGCCGGCTGGCATGGTTGCGGGCTACTACCTCGCCCGCGCGGGGAAGCGGGTTGTCCTTTATGAGCGGAAGCTCTCGGTGGGGGGCGGGATGTGGGGCGGCGGGATCATGTTCAACCGCTGCGTGTTCCAGGAGGCCTCCAAGCCGATCCTCGACGAGTTCGGCGTACGCGCAACGGCGCGCGGGGAGGGCTACTACGTCACGGATTCGATAGAGACGGTGTCAACTCTCTGCGCCGCGGCGGTCAAGGCCGGCGTGAAGATATTCAACTGCATCTCGGCCGAGGACGTCATGGTCAGGGGCGACCGTGTGACCGGCGTGGTATTGAATTGGAGCGCCGTTTCCGTGGCGCGGCTCCACGTGGACCCGATCACCGCGCGCAGCGGCGCGGTGGTGGACGCAACCGGCCACGATGCCGAGATCGCCAAGATCCTGATCAGGAAGATAGGCAAAAAGCTCAAGACAAAGACCGGCGAGATGCTGGGAGAGAAACCGATGTGGGCTGAGGTCGGGGAGAAGATGATCGTCAAGCACACCGGCGAGATCTACCCCGGTGTCTATGTGGCCGGGATGGCCGCGAACGCGGTGTTCGGCGGGCCAAGGATGGGGCCCATCTTCGGCGGGATGCTCCTCTCGGGGAAGCGGGTCGCGGAGTTGATCATTCGCGGCGGCCGGGCAAAAGGGCGTTGATGGTGCGTTACGGGAGCGGCGCTTTGATAATAGTTGCATCAAATTGCTTGCATAACACCTGATGATTTAGCACAATGGGCGAGTAATCAACCTTGAGGTAAGAGGAGGGATAGGGATGAAGAAGATTACATGTCTGATGATTCTTGCGATTGCCGGCACGCTCGTGCTGAGCAGCTGCAAGAAGAAAGAGGCGAAGCCCGTGGTTCC
>JAPLCY010000219.1 GCA_026391995.1 Candidatus Auribacterota bacterium | reverse complement strand
GATAATAACAAGTTCAAGCTCCCGTTCAAGGAGGCAATGGAACGGCTCGAGGCGACGAAAGCGAAAATCTACCGGACCGACTACCAGGGGACGATCAGCATCAGCACCGACGGCGAGACCTATACCGTGACCACTGAGCGCGAGGCCCCTCCCCCCGACAAGCGCTGGGACACGGAAAAGAAATTCAAGGAGTCGGAGAAAATTAATCTGAATACCGCCACGCAGGAGGAGATCATGACACTGCCCAGGGTCGGCAAGGGCCTGACACAGGCGATCATCAAGCGACGGCCGTTCACTTCGATCGAAGACTTAAGGAAAGTGCCGGGGATCGGCGAGAAGATATTCGCGCGCCTCGCGCCCATGGTCACCGTCGGGAAAACCGAGAAAATCACCTCGCCCGAGGCAACCGCGATCGGCAGCTTGAAACGCGAGGACGCCGGCAAGAAGATCGTGACGGTCTGCGGCGAGATCAGGGGGATCAAGGTGCTGCAGGAGGATAAGGGGCGGATCGTCTCGATCTCCGACGGCACCGGCTCCCTTGAGATACCGGTGTGGAAAAGCCTGTATGAGCGGCTCCCTCAAAAAGATCTTCTAAAAGACAAGGCGCGCGTGCAGATACACGGCAACCTTGACACCTATGAGGGGATGCTCCAGGTGACGCCATTCTCGCCCGAGGACGTGAAGTTCCTTGAAACGCAGGCCGCCGCCGTTGGGGCGCCCGCGGCCGTCCCGGCCGTTACCAGAGAGTGAACGCCTTTGAGTCGTAGGTGCCGTTCAGGTAGTTGATGTTCCCCGCCCCGTCAAAAATGGCGTCCGCGGGCACCGCCCCCGACTCGATGCGATACCCCCCCGCCTGCGCATCCCGCCACCGCAGCGTGGCAAGATAGTACTCCACGATCGGCGAATACATGATAATCGGGTACGGCAGGTACGGGGCGGGGTATGGCAATATCCTCTCCGAGGAGGTCAAGTAGAATGTCCCGTAGTAGGGCGTGGCGATCCGCACAAATACATACGACAGCCGGTCAAAGGTATCCGAGCTCACCCATATCCCCATGTAATCATAGGAGCCGGCATAGTCCCCGGTGTCGGTGGCCACACGCACGGGGGACACCGGCACGGGCGTCGAGACGGGGGGATTGTAGTCATAGGGGCCCGCCAGGTACGCGACCTCGCACGACACGCGCGCGGTATCGTAGCGTATCCGCATGTAGCCGCTCTCGCCCCAGCTCGTGCCCCACGAGTTGCGCAGTATCCAGCACCCACCCCCACCCTCCGGGGGAAAGTCATCCCAGCCGACGAGGGAGATAGCGTGATTTGTATCGGTGTATTCGCAGGGAACGCCGGGACAACCCGTCGCCGATGCATCATAATACACACCACTTACGTAGCCTTGAAACGCACCAGTCACATCCACCGCCGCATCCACGACGCCGTAGGTATATATCGCCGTTTTGATCGCGTCAATATCACCACACGGCACGCGATACCAGTTATTGAAGCACACACGCGACGCGTTCCAGGCTGAGCCGGGACAGACTTGTCCATTCTGGTTACCGCTGTAGGGGAAGACGGATTCGTTCGTGATGCCCTGATCAACAAGCGCCTGGAGCTCCTGGTAGTCAAAATCAGCACCGTTGCAGCCGCTGAAGTGGTCGCTGTAAGGCGACATGCCGCCGAGGCACCAGGCGATAAACGCCTCGGAAAAGTCCGCGCAGCTTCCGTCCACAAGCCCTTTAAGGATGTTGTACGACCCTTCCGCCGCCGCGGCCGCGCCGAAGGCGTAGCATGAGCCGCAGTCGCCCTGGTCACGCACGGGGCCGATGTAGGCATGCCCGTCCCTGGATCGCCAGTCGAAGCTCGTCGGCAGGGTCGTCTTCCCGATCTTCTTCTCGAGCGGGCCCATGTCGTCTTCTTTCAGCATGGGGACACGGCTTGGGTGCCTGCTGAAAAACTCCTCCTTCATCTCCGGTGGCATGTCAAAGACCCAGTTATGGCCGACTTTGAACTTATAGCCGTTGTGCATGATCTTGGCGCGGAGGACCTCGATCGTGTCCCCTTTCTCGAATTTCATCAGGCTCTTCGGTGCGACATCTGCCGCCTGTAGTATTGCCGTTGCGCACAGCACGATGCCGGCAGCTATCGCGACGCGATTATGGAACATCATGCCGTTTCTCCATATGGGTTGGACACTATTGAATAGTGACTGTCTTCTCCGCGTACCACACGGCCGTCGAGGGACTCGACTTGTAGTTCCCGGCGTTCTGGCCCGTGTAAATCAGGGCGAGCACGAATGTATAATTGCCCACGGGAAGGCCAATCGGCAGCACCATGTTCAGAA
>JAPLCY010000216.1 GCA_026391995.1 Candidatus Auribacterota bacterium | reverse complement strand
GCTCCGCGAAGGCGTTCGGCTCCCAGTTCATCGTCCTCGCCATCGATGCGAAACGGACGGGCGCATCATGGGAGGTGTACACGCACGGGGGGCGCACCCCGACCGGAATTGACGCGATTGAGTGGGCTGCGAAGGGGGTCGCGCTCGGCGCGGGCGAGATACTCCTCACCAGCATGGACGCCGACGGGACAAAGGAAGGCTACGACCTCGCGCTCACCAGGCGTGTATCCGAGCGGGTCCCGGTCCCGGTGATCGCATCGGGCGGGGCGGGGATGCCCGAGCACCTGTACGCGGCGCTGACCGAGGGGAAGGCGGACGCGGCGCTCGCGGCATCGATATTTCACTTCGGCGAATACCCGATAGGCGCGACGAAACGGTATCTCAGGGAGAGGGGGGTCGAGGTGCGTCTATGAAGATACTCGATGGGTTGAAGTTCGACGACAAGGGGCTCCTCGCCGCGGTCATACAGGACGCGGGGACACACGAGGTCCTGATGGTGGCATTCATGAACCGGGAGGCGCTGGAGAAGACTCTTTCGACGGGTCTCGCGCATTTCTGGAGCCGCTCGCGGCAAAAGCTCTGGCTCAAGGGGGAATCCTCGGGCCATGTGCAGGCGGTGCGGGATGCGTATGTCGATTGCGATGGTGACGCGGTCGTCATCATGGTCGAACAGAAGGGCGGGGCATGCCACACCGGCTATCGCTCCTGTTTTTACCGGAGGCTGCTTCCGAAGGAGGATCGCCTCGAGGTCGTGGGGAAGAAGGTGTTCGATCCGGATAAGGTGTATAAATGAAAATCTCAAATCCCCCTCCTTCGCCGGAGCGAGGCCTCGGCTTCACGCAGGCAGGCAAATTTCAAAATCGCGGTTATCTTTTTGGCTATAGGCGGGAATAGCATGTTTACGCCGAATTTGCAGGAGTTCACACAGAAGTCGCGCGAGGGGAACCTGATCCCTGTCTACAAGGAGATCATGGCGGACATGGAGACCCCCCTCTCCGCGTTCCTCAAGCTCGAACGGGGGCGGTACGCCTTCCTGCTCGAAAGCGTCGAGGGAGGAGAGAAGATCGGCCGCTATTCGTTTCTCGGGAGCAATCCCGAGAAGGTATTCAAGGCCAGGGGAGCACGGGTGACAATCGAGGAGCATGGGTCGCAGCGGGTCATCGAGGGCGTCTCGGACCCGCTCGGCGAACTCGCCCGCATGATGGCGGCATACACGCCGGTGGCCACGCGGGGACTGCCGCGCTTCTGCGGGGGCGCGGTCGGCTACATGGCCTATGACGCCGTGCGCTACTTCGAGCATCTGCCCGAGAAGAATCAGGATGATCTCGGCCTGCCCGACCTCTTCTTCATCCTCACCGACACCATCCTCATCTTCGACCACGTGCGGCACACCATCAAGATCGTCTCAAACGCGCATGTCGCCGGAGATCCCCGGGCGGCGTACGAGGAGGCGATAAAAAAGATTGAGCGGATCGAGGCGTGCATCAAAAACCCGCTCCCCCCGCGGGCGCTCGAGCTCACCCCCGCGGCGGAGGAGGTCCCGTTCCGCTCGAACGTCACCAGGGCCGAGTTTGAGTCGATGGTGGAACGGGCCAAGGAATACATACGGGCAGGCGACGTCATCCAGGTCGTCCTTTCCCAGCGCCTCGAAGCCGAGGTCCATGCGCCCCCGTTCAACATCTACCGGGCATTGCGGTCGGTCAACCCCTCGCCGTACATGTATTATCTGCAGTTTGGCGATACCTTCCTCGTCGGGTCTTCGCCGGAAATACACATCCGGTGCGAGGACGACATGGTGGAGGTGCGCCCGATCGCGGGGACCAGGCCGCGTGGAATTGACGAGGCCGAGGATCGCCGGCTCGAGCAGGAGCTTCTCGCGGATCCGAAGGAACGCGCGGAGCACATCATGCTCGTGGATCTCGGGAGGAACGACATCGGGCGCGTGTGCGTGTACGGCAGCGTCGTCCCGAAGGAGCTCATGGTGGTCGAGCGCTACTCTCACGTCATGCATATCGTTTCGGATATCCAGGGACGGCTCCGGCCGGGTGCGAATGCCTTCGATGCCCTGCGCGCCTCATTCCCCGCCGGGACCGTGTCCGGTGCACCAAAGATCAGGGCGATGGAAATCATCGACGAGCTAGAGAATCGACGCCGCGGCCCGTACGCGGGAGCGGTCGGCTACTTCAGCTTCACCGGTAATCTTGATTCATGCATCACCATACGGACAATTCTCATAAAGGGCAACACGGCGTACGTACAGGCGGGGGCGGGCATCGTCGCCGATTCGGTGCCCGAGCGTGAATACGAGGAAACGCTCAATAAGGCCCGCGCCATGCTCCGCGCCATCGCCATGGCCGAGAAGTTACATTAAGTGGGTGAGAGGGGACGATATTTTTACTGTCACAATCCAGGACTTTAGGTTGCCTTTGATTTTGGATTTTCATCCGTATACTTTGGGATTTGGGATCTTAATGTGAGGGTTCACTATGCTGCTGATGATCGACAACTACGATTC
>JAPLCY010000273.1 GCA_026391995.1 Candidatus Auribacterota bacterium | reverse complement strand
CGGGCTGATGATCGCCGCGATCTTCGCCGCGGCCATGAGCACGGTCAGCAGCAGCCTGAATTGCGCCGCGACCCTCACCCTCTATGACCTCTACCGCCGTTTCCTCCGCCCCGCGGCGGGCGAGCGCGAGTCGATGGGTGTACTCTACCTGGGCACGCTGCTCTGGGGGGTGGTGGGGACGGGGACGGCGCTGGCGATGATCAGGATACAGAGCGCGCTCGACGCGTGGTGGCGGCTCTCGGGGATATTCAGCGGCGGTGTCCTCGGGCTCTTCCTCATCGGCTATCTGGGGCGGCGCGCCACGAATACCGCGGCAATTGTCGCGGTGGGAGTAGGCGTGCTGTTGATCGGCTGGATGACCCTTTCGCCGCTCGGGGTGTGGTGCCCGGCAAGGCTGCGCTATACGCTCAACCAGTTCATGATCCCCGTCTTCGGCACCACGGCCATCATCGTGACGGGATTCCTGCTCGCCGCTTTCCTGTCGCGCGGCTCCCGCCGGCTATATTTCTGATTTCGACATGGTGCCGTTGGCCTGATCGCTGCGCATCAGGGTGTCGCGTCTTCGCAGGCATACTCCTCCGAGGGGAGGCCCTTCTTTTTTTCGAAGGTGAACGTTGCCACCAGCTCGTATTTGCGGGGGGTGAGGTTCTGGTCCGATCTGATGAGCACGAACGAGGATACGACGAACTGGTCGCACGCCGGCGGCCACACCTTCTTATTTTTAAACGCGCCGCGGAGCTTGCTGAGGTTGACCTCTCCGGTGAAAGTGCCGATGCTGATGTGTCCCGGTGAGCACCCCGGCGTCATCCCTGTCGAGGCGATAGACGAAGTATCCGTTGTGCCATATTTCGAACTGCGAGTGCTTCACGCTGTCGGCGATGTCGAACGGGTGCGCCCGGGGGTCCCTGGCCACCTCTCCCATGGCCTCCGTGATGTCATAGACGATATCCTCGTCGGTGACTCGTCCGATCTGCTGGAGCGTGATGTGGAGCATCTCCGGCGGCTGCGGATTGATATAGGGGAGGGCGGAACGGTATTTGTCTTCGAGCCGATCCCCGATGAAATTCTGCCGGTTCTTGATGCTGTGCTGCGTCCCGTCCGGGACGTCCACGGCGAGGAAGTAGATGAAATCAGGACCCGCGGAGGCGATCCGTGATTTTTCCCCCGCGGTGAGAGCCTCCCCCCCCCCGCCGCGGGTAACCGCCAGCAGGAGCCCCGCGCACACAAATCCCGCGAGGGTGGCACGTTTCATAGAACTGCTCCTTTCTCCCCCATGGTTGCCTGCGACGGGATAGGCAACCGGGGCACGATACTCGGGGCTACTCGATGGCGACCGGGGCCTCGATGGTGACCCCGGCGGCGTAGGATGCCAGGGCGCCCGTATGCGACGGCTTCGCGCCCGAGGACATCACCGCGAGAGTGACCGTCCACAGCCCCGTTGAAAGACCGGGTGACACCGTGATGTCAAAAAGCTCTGCGCAGGTGCGCGACTGAATTTCCACGCGGCGCATGTACGGGTGGATGCCCTTCATCAGGCTGCCGTTCGGCGCCAGGGACAGAGATTCATGGGCGGGGGAGTCGATCGCGATGTAGATATCGACCGGCTGGGCGAACTCCTGCACGCACGCGGAGCAGACGAGGTGGCCGCCCACGGTCGCGCTGCCGACCCCGAGATCAAGGACGGTGGGGGTGATGGTGACGTATTCCTCGGTCCTTGTGGCCTGTGTGAGCTCGACATACGCGCCGGCCCAGATTACAAATTCACTGAAGCCCATGTGGTCGTATTCGTTCTCCCAGTCATAGGTGTAACCGAGCCGTGTCCAGGGGTGGGCGGTGTCGGACGTGTAGGAGATGCTCCTCAGGTTGTTGAACCAGGTTTTGTAGGTGTCGCTGATGGCAAAAAAGGGAGATGTCGGGAACGCCAGATCAGCTTCGTGGTCGGTGATCTCTGGGTCCGGGGAGGGACGCACCAGGTCCGCCGGGTTGACCCAGAACTCGGCAAAATAGCTCTTGTCCGCGTCGGGGGGCATGCCGAGCATCTGCTTGAGCCGGAGGGTCAGGTCGCTCTCCGGGAACGCGTGGGCGGCGACCCACGACTTTAATTCGTTGGGGGAAGATACCCATGTCTCGCGCATATGGAGGATATCGCCGGGGTTTTTTGTAGGGTAGAATCTAGCGTCCGTGAAGGTTTCCATCAACACGCGGCTGTTGTCCGCGTTCCAGGTGAGGTTTTCCTCCCCGGGGAGAACGGCGATGAGATTTTTTGAGATCTGCGCCTGGGTTGTATCCATGGATGTCGCGGTGAGCGAGTCAAGATACGCCTGCGGCCACGATGCCGGGAAACTGACCGACGGCGACGGGTACAGGGTCGAAATTATCACGGCGCACAGCAGTACGGCTGCCAGAGAGGCTGGATGCGAACGCTTCATCACTTCCTCCTACTGTTGCGATTATACTATAATATACGAGGATTTCATCACGAACGCAAGGAGGAGAGGGGCGATAAATGTTTGCACGACACACGTTGCCGCCTGGACGGCGGGAGGGGATGGGGGGCGGGGACCGGAGGAAGCGCCCGACGCCGTTCCTCTCGCGTTACACGCTCATCGGCCGCCGGCGTGGGCACCGGCGCGAAGCCGACGGCCTTGCCAACTATTACGCCGACAGGCTCAGGCCGCAGATCTGGTTCTTTTTCTGGCTGATCGTGGCGCTGTCGGTGATCGACTCGGTTTTCACGCTCTACCATCTCTCTCACGGATATATTGAAGCGAATCCGCTTCTCCGCCTCTCCCTCTTTTTCGGGACGAAGGCCTTTGTTATTATCAAGTATCTCCTGACGCTCATCGGCGTCCTCACCATCTGCCTCCACCAGTATTTCCGCTGCATCTATCTGGTGATAGCAGTGATCATTATTTTTTATCTCTTCCTCGATTTCTACCATTTCTACCTGTTGTTCTTCTGAGTCCATCACATTCTCCCCCAGTATATTAGCCCAATATCATGGCGCTCGCTTGACAAAGCATTATTTGCAGTGTAAGTTGTATATACATATATGTAGCGGACTAGTAGAGGGAGTAGATGTGTGTCGGTGGTCGCGTCGATGAGGGTAAAGTGCCGCATTTATTTAAGTCCTGCTGCACGAGACATGATTCAAAGGCAGATGGCGGGAGAACAATGAAAGCATTTTTGTGCTGCATTATCGCAATAAGTGTTTTGATCTACTTGGCCATGTCCGCCGTTGCCCAGCCCGCACACAGCTCATGGCCGATGTTTCAACGCGGTAATGGATACACAGCTCTAAGTCCACTGCCTCGGAATTTCAATAAATCCCGAGGCAGGGA
>JAPLCY010000365.1 GCA_026391995.1 Candidatus Auribacterota bacterium | reverse complement strand
TTCTTCTCACCAGGATGAACACCTTTCTCACGCTGGATATTGGCGGCAACAGGTTCCACTTCAGGGTCCGTGTCGAGCCGCTGAAGAATTGACCGTTCCCCTACGGTACAGATGATGAAACAGCTGCTCTTCATTGTTCTTATTGGGGTGTGCGCGGGTGCGGCGGTTGTCTGGTGCGCCGCCCTTCTCAGCGGCCCGGTCTGGGTCGTGCACGCTACCGTGACCGTGGCACGCGCCTCTCCCCTCACGGGCGGCCTCGATGCGATCGAGACAGGGCTGAGGGATCCCGAGTTGCTCAGGGCGGTCGCCCGGGTCGCGGGAGGGAGTCTCTCGCGCCTCTCCGACCGCGGCCTCGCACGGCACACCCGGGTGGTGCCCCGCGGCGACGATACGCTGAAACTCGCGTGCCGGGCCGATGATCCGCACCTGGCGGAACGCTTTGCGCGCGCATGGGTGGAGCAGGCGGCCCGCGCCCTGAACAGCGACGCGGACCGGCGGGCGGAACAGGAAGCGGCGCGTTTCAGGGAAACGCTTTTCCGCGAGGAGCGGTTGCTGGCCTCTGACGGCGAGGCGGTCAGGGCGGCCCTCATGGAACGCGGCGTTGCGGGAGACGGGGCGGAACGGGTCCTCGCCGAGATCGGCACCGGCGATGACCCATCGCGGGGATTGAGAGAGGAGGAGGCGCGTCTCGACAAGGAACTGTCCGACGACGCCGCCCGTGAGCGCACCCTCGCCGCCCAGGAGGAGAGCCTGGCAAGGGCCGTGGCGAGGGAAGAGAGGTACGTGATCACCTACCAGGTCAAGGAAGAGAATCCGATCGTCCGCGATCTGAACCGGCAGCTCAACGAGAAGCAGATGAAACTCCAGCAGCTCAGGGTCGACTCGACGACGCGGCATCCGATGCGCGCGCGGCTCGAACAGGAGATCGCGCGCACCCAGGAGCTGCTCAAGGACAAGCCCCGGGAGTCGATCAAGGAACAGCGGCGCGAACTGAATCCGGTGTATAATGACATCTCGATGCAGCTCAGCAGGGTGCGGAGGGATCTGGATGCGCTGAAGATCCACGCCGCCCGCAGCCGTGGCCTCCTCGCCGCGCAACGCGCGAAGCTCTCACTCATGGGCGAGGGGGATGGCAAGGATGATTCACCCCTCGCCCGCTACCGTGTGCGCAGCGCGGAAGTGCGGCGTCTGCGCGGCCTCTGCGCGGGTGGATCAGAAAGGCGCGCCGGCGGTGTCGAGCTGAAGATTACCGAGGTCACCACCGCCATGGAAACTAACGACACGGCGCGCGGCATGGGGAAGCGCATCATCCTCGGCGCCGCCGCGGGCGGCTGCGGGGGGCTCCTCATCGGCGCGTGGGTGCGGGCCCGCCGGCAATGAATTGTTTCATCACTCCCATGTCCTTCCTGCCCCTCTATGCCGCCCTCGCGATCGCGGCAGCGCCCGGCGAAGACCGCGCGCCTGTCCAGTTCGAGGCAATCCCCGCCACGGCACCGGTCCGCGTAACGCCCGGAGATCATTTTTCGCGGGGGGTCGAGTGCTACAGCCGGGGGGACACCTGCGGCGCGATCGAGGAGTTTCAGAAGGCGGGTCGCGAAAACCCGGGGGACGCCGCGATCAATATCAACCTCGGCATCCTCTACGGGGAATCCGGGAAGATTGAGGAAGCCCTCGCCGAATTTGACCGGGTCCTGGCCATAGACCCCGGCAGCGCCTCCGGGCACTTCAATCGCGGCGTGATAATGATGAAACGTGGCCGGCAGGCCGAAGCGATCGTGGCCTTCGAGCGCGCCCTCCTTCTCGGGGGGAACAACCTGGCCGTTCACTACAACCTCGGGCTGTTATACGAGTACACCGGCGGCGTCCGCTACGGGAAGGGATTTGATGCCGCGAGGAGCATCGCGCACTACCGGGCGGTGCTCGCGGACAAGCCCGAGGCCGTGGTCGTCCGCTATAACCTCGCGATGGTCTACCTTCGCGCGGGGGATCGCGACGCTGCGGAAAAGGAGTTGGATCAGGTCATCGCCATGGATCCCGCGATGGCCGATGCGCACCTCCAGCGCGGCCTCCTGATGCTCGGGGAGCAGAATTTCCACAGCGCCGCGACATCCCTGCGCCAAGCGCAACAGCTTGACTCGCGTCTCCCCGTCCAGGAACCGCTTGTGAAGGCATGCGCGGGCCTCGGCCAGTTTTTCTTCGATAACGGGGATTACGAAGGCGCGCGGCGGAGTTTCGAAGAGGCGCAGGAGCTTGACCCGGAGCGGGTGCAGCTCCTTGTCCAGCTCGCGCGGTGTCATCTGGCGCTCGGCCACCACGGGGAGGCGGCCGACCTCTTCTCCAGGGCGCTCTCGCGCGACGCCGACTTGCCGGTCATGACCGAGTACGCCGACGCCTGCAGCCGGTGGGGCGACGCGCTCGCCGCGCAGGGCGCACCCGATCTTGCCGTGACGCAATACACCCATGCCGCCGGCGCCGCCCCGCAGGAGGGACGCTATGCGGCAAAGATCGCCGCGCTGTACGCGGGGCCGCTCGGGGACAACGGCAGGGCCCTCTACCACTATAGGAAGGCGATCGCCGCGGGCCTGGCGCCGCCGATGGCCGAGGATGCCCGCCGTGCGATGGCCCGGCTCATGAGGGAGGAGGGGGGGCTGCTGGAGGGATACCGCGCGCTGGTCGCGAAGAATCCCGATAACGCGATCCTCCGCTACAACCTGGGCGTCTTCTATCAGCAGCGCGGCGAGCTCGATGCGGCCATCGGCGAGTACAAAGAGGCGCTCGCGCGGGATCCCTCGCTCAGCGTCGCACACTATAACCTGGGGCTCGCCTACCAGCAGAAGGGGATGCGAAGCGCGGCGCTCCGCGAATACCTGCTCGCCATCCACTATGATCCGCACTACTACCGCGCGAGCTATGTGCTGGGGAGGCTTTACGAGGAGTGGGGGGCGTTCGCCCGCGCGAGAGAGCAGTATGAGCGGGCGCTGGCTGACGCGCCGGAGTATGCGGACGCGCATCTGGCGATGGGCCTCCTCCTCCGCGATCGATTAAGGGATGCGAAAAAGGCAGGGGAGCATCTGGAGAGGTACCGGACGCTGAGCGGAGGGGCAACAAAGAAAGCGGCCCCCGCCGCAATGCCGTAAGGGGCAGGTTCTGGTAGCAGCCCGCGGTGTTTAGGTGGGTATCCCCGCGCGCGTGCCGCGTTCAACCCTGGGGTCAATCACTTTCCGCGCGCTCCGGGATGCCCCATCTTCCGTGTTGGGCCATTCGCCTCCCCCCATACGTGCATGGCAGGGGCCATGATCAAAGCTACTCCCGTGGTGACGGGCTGTCAACTGATATCTTGAATTGTTTTTTTGTGGTGCGCCTCTCGATGTTACGCGAGACTGCCGCGGTGCGGGGACATTGATGAAATCTAGAAAAAAACGTGACAGCTGGGGGTCGCGGTTCGGTATCATCATGGCCGTGGCGGGCTCCGCGGTCGGACTCGGCAATTTCCTGAGGTTCCCCGCCAAGGCCGCATCGAATGGCGGCGGGGCGTTCATGATCCCCTACTTCATTTCGCTGGTGCTTCTGGGGATACCGCTGATGTGGATCGAGTGGACGCTTGGGCGCTACGGCGGCGGCTTCGAGCACGGGACGGCGCCGGGGATCTTCCACAGTATCTGGCGCAAGAACCGATTCATAAAATATTTCGGCGTGATCGGCATCTTCGGGCCGCTGGTGATTTTCATCTATTACACCTTCATCGAGTCGTGGACGCTCGCCTACAGCCTTTTTTCGCTCGTCGGGAAAAGCACCGCGATCACCGACCGAACCGCGATGCAGGCGTTCTTAAAAGGATTCCAGGGGCTCGAGCGCAACCAGTTTTTCAACGGCATCGGCCCGGCGTATCTCTTTTTCCTGGTCACCTTCGGGCTGAACATATGGGTGATCTACTACGGGATCAAGGGGGGGATCGAACGGCTCTGCAAGGTCGCGATGCCGCTCCTCTTTGTCTTCGGCCTGTTCCTCATGGTCAGGGTGATGACACTCGGGACCCCCGATCCGGCGCACCCGGCCTGGAATATCGCCAACGGGTTCGGGTTCCTCTGGAACACCGATTTCTCGGCTCTCAAATCCGCGCGCGTGTGGCTGGAGGCTGCGGGGCAGATCTTTTTCACGTTGAGCGTCGGGATCGGGGTCATCCTCACCTACGCGAGCTACCTGTCGAAGGGGGATGACGTTGTCCTCTCCGGCCTCACCGCCGCGGGCACGAACGAGGTCGCCGAGGTGATACTGGGGGGAAGCATCGTCATCCCCGCGGCGTTTGTCTTCTTCGGGCCGGTCGAGGTTCAATCCATTGCCCGCTCCTCGGTGTTCAACCTGGGCTTCGTCACGATGCCCCTTATCCTCAACCGGCTGCCGCTGGCCGAGCTGCTGGGATTCCTCTGGTTCATGCTGCTCTTCCTTGCGGGAATCACCTCCTCGGTGTCGCTCGCCCAGCCTGCGATCGCCTTTCTGGAGGACGAGTTCGACATCAGTCGCCGCCGCGCGGTCACGCTTTTCTCCATCGCCGCATTCGTCCTCTGCCAGCCGGGTATTTTTTTCCTTGGCCGCGGCGTCGTGGACGAGCTTGACTTTTGGGGCGGGACGTTCTTCCTGGTCGTCTTTGCCACCATCGAAACGATCCTCTTCGCCTGGGTCTTCGGCATGGAGGAGGCGTGGGACGAGATACATCGCGGCGCCGACATGCACGTGCCGCGCATCTACAAGTGGATCATCAAATACATTACGCCGTTCTTCCTCTTCGCCATCCTGGGGCTCTGGTTCTGGCAGGAGTGGCTGCCGATCATCTTCATGAAGGCTGTGCCCCCGGGGAATCGCCCGTTCATCCTCGGAACCCGGGCGGGGCTCTGCGTTCTTTTCCTGACACTTGCGGTCATGGTGAAACTGGCGTGGCGGCGCAGGCGCGCGAGGGGGACGCAATGACCATCGGGGGAATCCTCATGCTCATACTTTCATGGGGGGGAATACTCGGGCTGACGATATATTGTTTTGTCAGGGTGTTCGCAAAGAAGGATCTGAAGTAGCCCCCTGTGCCGTACCGCAGACCGAGGGGCTGATCCTTCACTATCCCGGGAGGCACGGCCTCAGTTACAGGGTAGGTTCTTCAAAATTAATTATCAGTTTATCGCGTGTATTTATCCGGACATTGTTCACATAGCCGGCCGTATGCCAGGTGAGTAACTCTCGGGCGGAAGGGGGCGTATTTTCAGTATAACCCCGCGCCTTTTACGGACATA
>JAPLCY010000008.1 GCA_026391995.1 Candidatus Auribacterota bacterium | reverse complement strand
AAAGGGGGTTATCACACCCCGCCGCCTCCCCCGCCCGGTCATCAGCGTGGGAAATCTGGCCGCCGGCGGCACGGGAAAAACTCCGTTCGTGAGGCTCCTCGCCGCCGAGCTCAAGAAGCGCGGCACACGCGTCGCGATCCTCAGCCGCGGATACGGCGCACCGGCGGCAGCGCGCCCGCCGCGCCTGGTTACCGACGGCGCCATGGTTTTCCTGACCGCCGCCGAGGCGGGCGATGAACCCGCCATGCTCGCCCGGGCCCTCGACGGTGTCGCCATCGTCATCGATCCCGACCGCTTCAGGGGGGGGGTCTTCGCCCTCGCGCAACTACCGGTGGATATCTTTATCCTCGATGACGGCTTCCAGCACCGGAGGCTCGAGCGCGAAGTGGATATACTCCTCCTTGATGCGACACGCCCCTTCGGCAACGGCCGCCTCCTCCCCGCCGGTCCGCTGCGCGAACCTGCCGGTGCCGTCGCCCGCGCGGACATTATCGTGCTCACTCGCTGTCCGTCTCAGCCCGCCGCAACCCTCGCCGGTGATCTCTCACGGCCCGGCTCCCGCGCCCCCGTGTTCCTGTCGACCCATCATCCGGTGCGCCTCATCGAACACGGCCCGGGAGTCGCGCGCGACATCACCTGGTTGAAGGGGCGCCGGATCGCGGTCCTCTCGGGGATAGCCCGCCCTGAGGAATTCGCCCGCACGTTGAACGACCTCGGCGCAAGGGTCGTATGCCGGCGCGACTTCCCCGACCACCACTGTTTTACATGTGACGAGCTCGAGGCATTCTCAACCGAAGCCGCGCGCGGAGGAGCGGAGGCGATACTCGCCACCGCAAAAGACGCCGTCCGCCTGCCGGAGACCCCCTCACTTCCCCTTCCCCTCCTCGTGCTGGAGATCGAAATGGGGATTGTCGGCGGCACGGACAAACTGATACAATCTGTCCTCACAGTGCTGGAATCACGCACCGCCCACGCACGGTAGGTTCCCCGGACGATTTCAAGGGAGTTAGGAGCTATCTCAGGATCGGTAACAACAACACCTTCCGGGAGCATTCGACGCTCCACCGCGCCACGGTGGAGGAGGGCGCCACGATCGTCGGCGACGGCAACTACTTCATGGTCATCTCGCACGCCGGCCACGACTGCCGCATCGGCAACAACAACATCATCACCAACTGCGTCCTCATCGCGGGCCACACGATGATCGAGGACAGCGTCGTCATCTCCGGCGCGGTGGTCATCCACCAGTTCAGCCGCATCGGGCGGCTCGCCCTATTGAGCGGCCTGACGGCGGTGAACCGCGACATCCCCCCCTTTGTGATCGCGGGCGGGCGCCCGGCGGCCGCCTTGAACCTGAATGCCGTCGGCCTGCGCCGCGCGGGTGTCTCCCAGGAGCGGCGAACCAAGCTGAAGGCCGCGTTCAAAATCTTCTACACCTCCGACCTCAGCGCCTCGCGCGCCATCGAGGAGATCGAAAAGAGCACGATGACGCCCGAGATCCGGCATTTTGTGGAGTTCATCAAGGGCTCAAAGCGCGGCGTCTGCCGCTACGCCCAATGGTCCGAGGAGCGAGGGGCCGACTTCTAGCCCCGCCGCTACACCCCTGGCATATTCATGAAATCATACCAAAGACTCGGCCTGCTCCTCATAGCCTCGCTCATCCTGAGCTGCGTGGCCGCGCCGTTCGTGTGGTGCGCCCTCCAGGGCCTGCGGGGAACTGCGTCTTTCCTCCATCGCGCCCTCGATTTCCCCTTTGACCGTGTGATGCGGCGCGTTGTGCTCGTTGCCACGGTGCTCATCTTCTACGTCGCGCGGAAGCGCCTCCAGATCATGTCCCTGGCCTCGATGGGGTTGCAAGATAAAAACTGGCGTTCCCTCCTCGGCCGGGGATGGCTCCTCGGCTCCGGCTCGCTCGCCCTGATGCTCCTCATCATGCTGCGGTTCGGGGGACGGATGGTGACTATCTCCTTTGAGGGCGCGTCAGAACTCATCAACGGGCTCTGCATGGCGTTCATCGCCAGCGCGGTGGTGGCGTTCATCGAGGAGCCGATCTTCCGCGGCTTCATCCTCCAGAGCCTTCTCCGGAACCTGCGCCGGTTCCCCGCGGTCGCCGCCATGAGCCTCTTCTTCGCCATCGTCCACTTCTTCAACGCATCCGACATGCCCTCGCCGCGCGGCTTCGATCCGCTGATCGGCTTCAAAGCGATCGGCTACTTCTTCCAGCCGCTCCTCTCGCCGGGCGAGGTCATCCCCGGCTTCATCGGCCTCTTCCTGGTCGGCGTGGTGCTTGCGTACGCGTACCTGTGGTCCGGTTCGCTCTATCTCCCGATCGGCCTCCACGCCGGGTGGGTGTTCTGCATCAAGGCCGAGAGTCTTTTCTTCGATCGCGTGAAGGGCATCGCGCCATGGTTCTTCGGCGACGGGCGCGTGGTCACCGGCATATTCGGCTGGCTCATGCTGCTCGCAATGCTGGGGATCGTGCGGCTCTCGACGCAGCGTCGCAACACCCCTTAGCAATACGCACCCGCGGCACGCGGCTCACGATTTCATCTCTGGCCCCCGGACAAGGGAGCGAACCCATGCTGATACACCATCTTGGCCTGTGCGTCTGCGCCGCGGCCCTCTCCATGAAACCGCCCGCGTCGTCGGATCGCCCGACGCTCTACACCATCGGCACCGGGAACCGCTCCACCGAGGAGCTGTTAAGGGCCTTGCGGGTGCACGGGATAGAGAGCGTTGTGGACGTGCGGACAACGCCGTACAGCCGCCGCAATTCGCACTTCAACAGGGAACAGCTGCAGGAGCGTCTCGCGAAGGCGGGTATCGAGTACGTCCATATGGGCGATTCCCTCGGCGGGCTCCCCGAGGGAGGGTTCGAGCGGCACCGGATGAGCGGACCCTACCGGAGGGGCATCGGGACATTGATCAAGGGCGCCCGCTCCAGGAGATCGGCAATCATGTGTGCCGAATCGGACCCCACTCAGTGCCACCGGCTCGCCATCGGGAAGGATGTGGAAGCCCAAGGCTGGCGGATCGTCCATATCCTCGATAAGGTGCCCTGACGCTATTCGACCGCTTCGGTCTTATTTCCCTTCCCGCCCGGCGTCCTGCGGGGAATTTTATTGACCGCAAAAATACAGCACACAACGCAACTCGTTCAAAGAACGTAAAATAAGGGGGGAAGGCACAAGGAGGGGCTGAGGGACGATGAATACGCATCACAGCTATTTTAATGGTCTGATTTACTGCACGCTGCGGGCTTGTCCTGAGCGAAGCGAAGGAACCTTAAGCGAGGAGCCTTGTTCCAGCTCATCCTTCACAAAATAATTAACCGCTGCCGCAAAATAATTCTCGGAGACTGATGGGAAAACATCACCTCCGCATCAAACGTGAAGCTCACCCGTCCCGCCGTGGCGGGATCGGGTGCAGCGATTTGTTAGGTGACGTTATTTTGTCCCCCATAAAAGCAAATAACGTGACACACATGGAATGGGTCCGTGCTGCAAATCCTTTTTCATTCGATTAATGCCCCTTTGAAAGGCTTCTTCTGGTATAAAGTGTAAAGATGAAAACGATTTATCCTTGTATGCTTGAATAGCCTTTAACTTGTAATGAAATTCGACCATTTTCTCAGTTATACTTCTAAAACCTACTTGCGCCATAATTTTGCTAAGTTGAACAATACGGGGATATCTTTTCAACTCGATCTCAATTGATTCGGGGAAATAGGTAGCAAGTGGTCGACGGTTATGAATAATCCATTTCGAGTCCGTGACAGTACAAACTCTACCGCCTTTCTTTAGCACACGGTAAGCCTCTTGAAAATAAGCAAGGTGCTTGTTTATATGATGTATAACATCAACAGAAAACACGAGAGTGAAATAGTTGCTTTTAAATTTGAGAACCTCCGCTTGCCCTAATTGAAAGTGAATATTATTCGACCGCTCTTTAGCTTTAGACAACATCTCTGTCGAAGGATCAACACCCCAGCACGAACAAGAAACTACAGAATCGAAAGCAACGATGTAATTCCCCGTACCGCAGCCCACTTCCAAGACTCTATCGTTACTTGTGACTTTACTGGTAGAAATAAGGTCTTTGAAAACCTCTGGATGAAGCTGTCGGTTCCGAGCGTATTCCGAAGCAATTTTATTATAGTTGACAACCATCGGTTTAATGTTTCGCATTAGCAAGTCCTGTAATCAAGCCACCTAACAACGGAATT
>JAPLCY010000366.1 GCA_026391995.1 Candidatus Auribacterota bacterium | reverse complement strand
GGCGCGCGATCCCTTTCACGCGAAGCCTTCACGCGACGCGGGAATTCTGCTGCCAGTGCAACCTCTGCACGCTCATCTGCCCGCGCTACCTCCTCGGGCACGAGCTCTATCCGCACCTGATCATGCGCTCGGTCCTCTTCGGTCTCCCCTTCCCCGCGGGGGCCGGGCAGACCTCGGCGCATCTCTGCTGCGAGTGCGAACTCTGCGGGCTCTACGCCTGCCCGATGGAGCTCCCGATCGCGCGCATCAACGGCAATATCAAGCGGAACCTGAAGGCGCTCGGCTGGGAGGCCCGGAAAAAGGGAGTGGCGCCGCAGCCGCGCCTTTTGCGAGCGCAGACACGCGTGGCGACGCAGCGCCTGGTCTACCGGCTGGGCCTCGCGCCATACACCGGGGAGGTCGCGCAGCTCGAAAAACCGTGTGCCCCCCGGAGGGTGCGCATCCCCCTCAAGCAAAATGCGGGAGCGCCGGCTGTCCCCCGCGTGAAGGTCGGCGACCGGGTGAAGAGGGGCCAGCTCATCGGCGAAATCCCGGACGGAAAGCTCGGCGCCCGCCACCACGCCAGCATCAGCGGCGTGGTGAAAGAGGTGCGGGATTATGTCCTCATCGAGGCGGCGTAGTCCGGGTTATTTACCAGAAGTATACAACAACTTAACCTGGATTATTCATTAGACGAGTAAAAGAGCAATTTAAGCGTCATAGCAAGACTAACCGCGGATTTCGCGCCTGCCGGCAGGCAGGCGGCAGGCAGGGATTGGACGGATTACCTGTAAGAATCTGCGTAATTCGCGGTTAACACGTCACTAGTTAATTAGCAGATCGGGTTGGGATTTTCATGGAACCGGCAATAGGATTGATCGAGTTCAACAGCATCGCCTCAGGGATCCTCGCCACCGACGCGATGGCCAAGAAGGCCAGTGTGACGGTCGTGGACTCCCGCGGGATCTGCCCGGGAAAGTATATCGTCCTCGTCACCGGGGACGTCGAGGCGGTGCAGCGCGCCCTCGATGCGGGGATCGAGGCCGGCGCCGGGGCGGTCACCGAAAAGCTCCTGCTTCCGAATATCCACCCGCAGGTGGTGCCGGCCCTCATCGCGGCGACCCCCGTGCACGAGCTCAGGGCTCTCGGCGTCATCGAGACGTTCAACGCCCCCGCCTGCATCGTCGCCGCAGACGCCGCCGCCAAGGAGACCGATATCGAGCTCGTCCTGATCAGGGTGGGAAACGGGCTCGGGGGGAAATCGTTTGTGGTCATCACGGGCGAATGGGCCGACGTGGAGGCGGCGATGGCCGCCGGGACCGAGCGGATCAAGGGAATGGGGGCGCTGGTCCGCCGGATTGCGATCCCCAATCCGCACGTGGATCTGAACAGCTTCATACTGTGACAATGACACACTTCATAGTGCAAATCATTATTCCGGATTTGGGGATTTGTGTAACCCCTCGAATTATCTGAAGCCAGGATTTGGGATTTCCATATCGTTATGCACTCTGAACGCGAATATCGCCAGGATATCGTCGAGGTGTGCCGGCGCATGTACGCCCGGGGGCTCATCTCCGGGAGCGACGGCAACGTGAGCATCCGCCTCGGCAGCGACCGCGTCCTCAGCACCCCGAGCGGCTGCAACAAGGGGTTCATCGCGCCGGCAGACTTGATCATCACCGACATGGACGGGCGCAGGCTGCAGGGCAGCCGCAAGCCCACCACCGAGCTTTTCATGCACCTCGAGGCATACCGCCAGCGCCCGGACATCGGCGCCGTGATCCATGCCCATCCCCCGTACACCGTCGCCTTTTCCATCGCGGGGCAGAAACTCCCCCA
>JAPLCY010000051.1 GCA_026391995.1 Candidatus Auribacterota bacterium | reverse complement strand
ATGGGTGCGCGCCACCGCGTCCGCGAACTGAGCGACGGTGTGTCCTCGATTGAGCGCGCGGAGCGTCCGGTCATGGGCGGATTGCAGGCCGTATTCGATCCAGGTGTCGTGTCCCGGCATGAATGAGCCGATGAGGTCGAGGACATCGTCGGGCACGCAGTCAGGTCGCGTGCCGATGGCGAGGCCAACGACGTCGGGGTGATCGACTGCCTCCGTATATTTTTCGCGAAGCGTGTGCACGGGGGCGTATGTATTGGTGAACGCCTGGAAATAGGCGATGAACTTCCCGGCCCCGTAACGCCGCCGGGCCGCCTCGATGCCGCGGAGCATCTGGGCGCGCAACGGCAGGGAGCGGTCTGCGAGCGAGGCGGCCGAACCGTGGGCATCGCAGTAGAGGCAACCCCCGCGGGAGATCGTGCCGTCGCGGGTGGGGCAGGTGAATCCGGCATCGAGCGGGATCCTGTGGACCCGGCAGCCATGCCTCTTCCTCAGGCAGACGGAGAAACGATAGTAGCGTTCGTCCATGGCAAACTCCAGAAACTCCAGTATACCACACGCCGCGAGACCGCCGGCAGTAAGGGGGCGCTTACGGTGGGTATTTTTTACCCCCCCCCCGACCCTTCCCTCGGCTACGCTCGGGACAAGCTCCCCTCCAGGGGGGAGGGGAATAATGTGGGAGCCCCCCATGAGTGACCCCATACCAGCCCTGACGGATGAAAGCCCAAAGAACCCCGTACCGACGGCATGGACGTTCCCTCCCCGATTATGTAGAATTGCCGCATGATCAGAGGAGGTGCATGGTGAATCTCGATATCCTTATCCTCGTTGTGCTCGCGGTGTACATGCTCATCGGGGTCTTGCGGGGCCTGTTACAGCAATCGGTCGCGCTTGGCGCTCTCATGGCGGGCGTGGCGCTCGGGTGGCTCGTCTCAGTCCTCATTCCCCTGGCGGCGCCATCGCACCCGATCGCCTCCGCACGCTGCACGGCGTTGCTGGGGACACTGGTATTTGTCGTTGTCTATCTGCTCTGCCTTCGCATGGGGAGACGGTCCGTGAGAGAACGGGGCCTGGCGTTCAGCAAGGGCCCCGCGGACAGGATGCTCGGCGCCCTCCTCGCCCTGATGAAGGGACTGGTGATCCTTCTCCCCACGATCTGGTTTCTGGGAGCGATCGAGGAAGAGTGGAGCGCGGCGCATCCCCGCATCTCCGGTCTATGGGGAGGGTCGGTGCTCGTCCAGTTCGCGAGCGCGCACAATCCCCTCGCCCGTGTTACCGCGATCCGCCGCTGTCACGGTTTCCTGCGCGCCGCGCACGATCCCGGCGCCCGGGTGGGTTTGCACGGCATGGAGGCGTATGAGGCGGTGGTCAGGAACCAGAACTATCGCGCGGTGCGCGACGACAGCCGCCTTGAAGAGCAGATTCGCAGCGGTAATATCATCGAGGTGCTGCGCGACCGCCGCGTGTCACGCCTTATGAATGATGGCGTATTCTGGCGGAACGTGGCCGCGGTCAGATGGGAGTCGGCGCTCGAGCGGCCTCCCGCGCCGCTGGCGGACACGGCGAAGGCGGAACCCTCCGGTGATGTGGCGCCCACTGAGCCCGCTCCCCCCGTTCCTCAGGCGCCCCCCGCGGGTGAGCTCGCGACGGTTGTCCTCATTCGAGGGACGACGCTGAAGGGGAAGATCGTGTCGGAGGATCAACAGGGGATCGTGCTGGATCTCTATCTTGATGGCGGTGCGATGCGGATGAACGTGCTACGGGAGGAGATTGACCGCATCGAACGGCCGTCGGAGAGGTAGGTTGTGTGGTACTCCCCCAATTACGCGAGAATGACATTTGAAAAGAATACCACCTGTATCTGAGGCTGTGCGTTGTGTGGAGAATCGGGCTTGCGTCACTGCGGTGATCGTGATAACATGGGCGCAACATAGTGAGTGAGAGAGGAGGTTGGCATGGTTAAGGAGATCCTTGACGGTAAGGCCCCCAAGGGCGGGAAAGCGAAAAAGAGAGGTCGGAAGAAGGCAGGGCGCGGCA
>JAPLCY010000201.1 GCA_026391995.1 Candidatus Auribacterota bacterium | reverse complement strand
AGCGGGAAATCGAGCCTTAAAAACTCCTTCTCTATCGCCGATTGCGCCACCTCGCCCCCCTTGGCAAAGTCGGCGCCGTACACCGGGTCCTCAAAAAATTCCCGCATCACCACCATGATGCGCGGATTTTTCTTCTTCTCCTTGATGATATTGAGCGCCTTGACATCCTTCTCGATCCGGGCGAGGGCCACCGTCGCCTCGATTGTCACGCTGTAGACACCGTCGGCGCCGCCGTTGTCCTTGATCACCTTGAAGCCGGTGATATACCCCTTCACCTGGGAAAGGACCTTGTCCTCCAGGAGCTGGAAGTTCTCCACCATCGTCTCGGAATCAACGATGGTCCCGATCCCCTGCTCGATCGCCCGGCGCTGGGCGCGGTTGGTCGCCTCGTCCTTCGCGAGCAGAAGGGCTTCGGGCCCGCTGCCGCGCACCGCGGCCTCGCCGGTCGCCACGACCACCTTCTCCGGGACCGCAGTCACGCTCGCCACGGAGATCGCACAGAACGCCGCCGCCAGGAACAGGCAGAGGCTCCACCGCACCTTCGTCAGCATATCGCTCACCCCCATCGGATGCTCCACTGTACGGGGGCGGCGCAGGGGATCTCTCCCCTGCGCCACCCCCAATTCATACACCCCGGCCTGGTCCACCGCCCGCCGATCAATGGACGACCGTCGTCTCCTCGGTCGTCGTCTGCTGCTGGACGGAGATTCCCTGCTCGGACATTCCCGGGCCCGGGCCGACCGGCGGCGGCACCATCACGCCGTGCATGCCGACATCCCGTCCCGACTCCACCGGCAGCGGGGCCATGCGCGACTGCCCCCCGATGCCGCGGGCGCCCTTGACGGTCACCTCGTCGCCCTTCACCTTGATCTTCATCGTCCGGTCTGGCGACTTCATCTTTACGATCTCGCCGCTCGGCCCATACATAACGTCCGTGCTCTTCAGCGTCGGGATTTTGCATCCCGTCGCGAGGAGCGCCATGCATACCGCGCAGCACACCGCCACCGCAATCCTGCTCATCTGGGGCCTCCTCACTTGTACTCGACCTTGACCTTTTCAGCGGGCCTGTACCTGACCTTGTTGCCGTTGTCCTTCGACTCCATCTCCACCCACCCCTGCTCAGTGGGAACGAGGTACGCCTCTTTCTTGAACATCCCGCAGCCCGACAGCAGGGCGGCGGCCGTAACCGCCAGCATCGCCCACATCACTATTCTCATAGTTGTCTTCCCCTCCTTACTCAACGACCGTATCCTGTGAAATAGGAACACCGGGATCGATCACCTCTTCAGTCACCCGCGGGATATACCGCTTCCTGCAGCCGCCCGCCAGCAGCGCCGCGCAGATAATCCCGAACACCATGCTCACCGCGATCACACGCCTCATAACTTCCTCCTCTCTCATCACCGCGCAACGATCACTCCGCCTGCGCCACGCTCCTCGCGCTCACGATCTGCCACATTCCCTCGAGCGGAAGCTCGATCTCGACTTCGATCGAGCCGTCCGGCATCACCGTCGGCTCGCCGACGACCCTCGCCCCCGCCAGGTACTGCTCGACCTGCGCCGTCACCTGGTCGTTGACGGTGACATAGTCGCGCACCGTGGTGGTGGCGTCGATCTGCACGCCGTACACCTTCTCGACAAGATTGCGGCGCGCGACCGCCTCAGCCGCGCGCTCGGTGTTCAGCCTCGCCTCGGTGCCGGTCTGGCCCTCCTTCGGCACGCCGGTTCCCTTAGCCCTCACCGTCTCCGTCGCCCAGGAGGGGCTATCGGACGCCGGCTCGGCCGATGACGCCGCGTTCGCCGCTGTCTTCCCCTTCAT
>JAPLCY010000169.1 GCA_026391995.1 Candidatus Auribacterota bacterium | reverse complement strand
GAGCTTCTCCCGGAGGGCGAAAAACTCTTTCCCGACGACTTTCTCTCCGATCAGCCGACTCGCTTCGCGGTGGGAGAGATGATACGTGAAAAGGTCTTCAGCTTCCTCCACCAGGAGATCCCGTATGGGAGCGCGGTGCGCATGGAGGGGATGCAGGAGCGCGAGGACGGCGTGGTGATGGTGGGGGCGACGATCATCGTGGAGCGTGAGTCGCAGAAGGGGATGGTCGTCGGTAAGGGCGGCCGGATGATCAAGAAGATCGGCACCGCCGCCCGCCGGGATATAGAGGCGTTTCTCGGCAAGAAAATATTCCTCGACCTCCGCGTGAGGGTCCTCAGGGATTGGACGCGGGATGAACTCAGGCTCAAGCAGCTCGGCTACAACCTGTGAGCGCACCCCCCGCCACGTTGCGACGTGTGCATCGCACACTGCTCGATGCCTTCGGTCCCCAGGGGTGGTGGCCCGCCGAGACCCCGTGTGAGGTCATTGTCGGGGCGATCCTCACGCAGAATACGGCATGGGCGAATGTCGAACGGGCGATCGTGAACCTGAAACAGGCGCGGCTCCTGTCAATCGCGGGACTGCGCCGCATTCCCCGCCACGCGCTCGCCCGCTTTATCAAACCCTCCGGCTATTTTAACCAGAAGGCGATCAAGCTCAAAGCGTTCATTGCATTCCTCGACCGCGAATATCATGGTTCACTTAAGATGATGGCCCGGGAGGGAACGCCGGCACTGAGACAAAAGCTTCTCGGCGTCCACGGGATCGGTCCGGAGACCGCCGACAGCATCCTCCTCGACGCCTTCGGGAGGCCGGTTTTTGTCGTCGACGCCTATACCGTGCGGATAGTAACACGCCACGGATTTATGCGCGGGGGGGCGAAGTACCACGAGGTGCAGGAGTTTTTCATGGAGCGCCTCCCCCGCCGGGCGAAACTCTACAACGAGTATCACGCCCTGATCGTCCGCCTCGGGAAGGAGTGGTGCCGGCCGAAACCGAGGTGCGGGGCCTGCCCCCTCAACGGTGACATCTTACCTAACATATTGCGCTGCAGACAGGCTCATCCAGAATATACCGTCAAGTGATAGTCATATAATCACTTGACGGTATATTCTGGATGTATCATGCTCTCATGGAATAAGTAAGGTAAGATGTCACCGTTTTACTTGGGATTTGGGATTTTTTATATATTCTTCGGGATCGCGATATTTGGCGAAGGCGGGTTTGAGGATGTTGTAAATGATGTCGCAGCGCTCGTCGTAATGGATGAAGGCGCTCTTCATAGCGTTGAGCGTGATGATCTCGATATCGCGGATGGAGAGCCCGTACTCCCGCGCGGCGATCTGGAGTTCCTTGCTCATCGAGGTGTCGCTCATCAGTCGGTTGTCGGTGTTAAGCGTCACGCGGAACCTGTTCTCGAAGAAGAGCTTGAACGGGTGCGCGGCGAGGCTCTCGGCGGCGGCGGTGTGAATGTTGCTGCTCAGGCAGCACTCCAGGGGAATGCGTGTGTCGAGGACATACTGGGCGAGCGTCCCCATCCCCGTGACCTTGCCATTCTCGATGACGAAGTCGTCCACCAGCCGCGTCCCGTGGCCGATCCGGTGCGCCCCGCACCACTGGATGGCCTGCCAGATCGATTCCTTCCCGAACGCCTCGCCGGCGTGGATGGTGATGTTGAAGTTCTCGCGCTGGCAATAGTGAAAGGCGTCGACGTATTTCTTGGCCGGGTAACCTGCCTCGTCTCCGGCGATATCGAAGGCGACCGCCCCTTGGTCGCGGTATTTCACCGCGAGCTCGGCCATCGGCATCGACCAGTCGGTGCCGCGCATTGAGCAGACGATGACCCCCCAGCGGATCCCGGTTTCCCTTTCCCCCATGCGCAGCCCCCGGAGGACCGCCTCCATCACCCGGTCGTGTGTGAGCCCCTTCCCGGTGTGGAAGAACGGGGCGAAGCGCGTCTCGACATAGGCGACGTTGTCCTCACCGAGGTCGAGCATCGACTCGTACGCGACGCGTTCAAGCGCCTCCTCGGTCTGGAGGATGGCGTAGATTACCTTGAACGTTTCGAGGTAGAGCCTGAGGTCGCCCTGGTTGGCGCCGCGGTGGAACCAGTCGAGGAGCTTCACGGGATCGTCGGAGGGGAGGGGGCACTTCTCCTTCTTCGCGAGTTCGATGATCGTTTCGATGCGCAGGCCGCCGTCGAGGTGGTCGTGGAGGAGCACCTTGGGGAGTTTCCTGATGATCTCTGGTGTCGGCTTCATTAATCCATGTTCCCTGGATAGCGTCACATGCCCGGGAGTGGAGAGGTCAGAGCGTAATCGCTGTTGCCGGCGTCGTATTTCCAATCACTAGAAACCAGGAACCAGAAACTGTTTTAACCCCCAGTTTCAGGAATTGTAGCAGACGGAATACCTCGTCGCCATGATTATTTGCCGATGGTGCATGTATGCGTGTGCGCTACATATGGAGTGAAAAGGTCCACAGTAACTACTCAGGTAGGGTAGTCAGGAGCCAGAATCCAGAATGGATCGCGAATAAGCTTCCAGTAGCTTACTGACCTCTTCGAGTAACTGCATTAACTCGAAAACATCGCCGTAGCCCAAGTCCTCAAATGTCGCCGCCGGCGTCCTCATTCTAACTCCTGGCTCCTGACTCCTGAATTCTGGCTCCTGAGCAGTTACGGTCCACACTTCTATCCGCATCACCTACTTAGCAGCGCGCGGGAGTCCTTCGGGATCCCTAAGGATCGCGCACTGCCGCTTGCCGAGCCTGCCCTCCGAGAGGAACTGCAGTCGGTTGCCCGTGAAAGAGGCAAGCGAATCAAGCTCCTTCCTGGGTGTGATGAGGAGCGGCGCCGGACTGGCGGCGAGTGCCTTCAGGAGGGCGTCCCGGGTCTCAGTGAAGATTAGCCGGTTTTTGCCCTTCCGCCAGTAGAGGAATTTCAGGCCGTCGGCGTCCTTGTTGATGCCGTAAAAGACAATCGTCCCTCCCCCCGCCTCCCGCTCCGCCGCCTCGACGAACGGTCGGGCCTCCTCCTTCCTGCTCACGGACGGTGTGGCGAATTGAGTGTAGCAGATAAAACCGATCGCCACGGTAGCCGCGATCAGGCCGAACACGCTGCCTGAACGCTCAAGCCGGTCAGGTGCGCAGAAGCCGATTGCGCATGCGCACGCCAGGGGAATGGCCCAGATGAGGATGGGTGAGGCGACGGCAAGCCAGAGGGGGGCGAGGAGAGAAAACACTCCCGCCGCGACAAGAACGGCAATACAAAATGTCCGCGCAGTGGAGAGCGCTCGCAGGACGACGCGGGAGTGGTGTGTCGCGAGCCAGCCGTCCCAGAATGCCGCGCAAAGGATCGCTGCGGGCGGCGCTGCTGGAAGGAGATAGCGCGTGTGCTTGATGCTCGCCAAGCTCATGAGTATGAATGTTGCCGCCAGCCATATTTTGGAAAATAAGATAAGCCGGACGCGTTCTTCGTTATCTTTTGCGATCGGCGTTACCAATGTGAGAAAGGCGAAGACGGACCACGGGGCGGACTGCGCCGAGGATGATGATGAATGCCCCGAGGATCAGGAGCATCCCGGCAAGCCTGCGGAACGAGTGCCGGAGGACAAGGAAAACAGCGAGCACCGCGAGAGGAATCGTCCCGCCGACCGGCCCCTTGGTGAGGACGCCGCCGGCGATCCCCGCGAGCGACACGAGGAGAGCGCCCGCGGCCCCCGCGGAGAGATACCGATAGTAGCTGGTGAGCGTGAGCGTGATAAAAAAGACAAGCAGGGCATCGACGGTCGCCTGCGAGGAGAGATCGAGAAACATCGGCGTCGCTAGGAGCGCGGCCCCCGCGAGGCATCCGAGAACGCGCCCCCCGCGTGCGGCGAGGCGGGCGACCATGTACACCGTGCCCATCGCGGCGATAATCGAGGGCAGGGCGAGCGCGATCGGCCTGGTGCTGCCCGCGATGGCCCCTGTTGCCGCGGCGGCCAGAAAATAGAGCGGGGGGTAGTCGTAGTACGGGGCACCGTCGAGGCGCGGTATGAGCGAGGGGCCGTTCTGGATGATCTCCCGCACGAAGAGGGCGGTGCGGAACTCGATCCCGCCCAAGCTGCGGGCCGCGGCGGCTATGACGAGGACGCAGCCGGCGAGCAGGGAGAGGAGGAGCGCATCACGGGTCGCCTTATCCATAACACGAGCCTTTGCGTAAAAAAACCGTAGCTACTTCTGACTCCTGAGCAGTAATATCGCCGCTGGCGTCCTCATTCCAACTCCTAGCTCCTGACTCCTGAATTCCGGCTCCTGAGCAGTTACAGCAACCCTTACCATAGCAGGCTTTGCTATAATAACAACGCTCTGCCATGCATGCACGACCCATACCCCCCCAGTGGGACAGGATCATCCCGACGATCAGGAGCGGATCGCGCTTCGTCATCACCGGGCATGAACACGCCGACGGCGACGCCCTCGGGTCCCAGGTGGCGCTCTACTATTTTCTGAAGCAATTGCACAAGCGCATATGGGCGATCAACTGCGACGAGCCGCAGCGGCGGCTGGCGTTCATCGATCCCGATCGCGTGGTGGAGACCTACAGGCCCGATCGGCATGCCGGCGTGTTTGCATCGTGCGACGCCTGGTTCATCGTGGACACGACCGCGTGGCAGCGGATCGGGGCGCTCGGGGAGGTCGCCCGGGCCGCCGCGTGCCCGACGATCACCATCGACCACCACGTGTTCAATATTGAAGAATCCTTTGCCAGGATCAATATCGTTGACGACAAGGCGGTGGCCACGGCGAAGCTGATCTACCAGCTCGGCATGGCGCTCGGCTGCAGGCTCGACAGGCGAATCGCCGTCGCGCTCTATACAGCCCTCTACACCGACAGCGGGGGCTTCGTCTATACCAAAATGGACGCCGCCTCACACCGGATTGTCGCACAGCTTCTCGAGGCGGGCGCCGTACCCTACGAGGTGTACGACAGTATCTACCAGGGCAACAGTGCCGCGGAGATAGAGCTCTTCGGGAAGGCGCTGAACTCGCTCCGCTTTGACCAGCACGGCCGCGTGGCATACATGGCGATTACCAGCCGGATGTACGCGAACTCCGGGGCGGACCCCGAGCGGGGCGAGAATTACCTGCTCAATGTCGTGCGGTCGATCAAGACCGTCGAGCTTGCCGTGCTGTTCCGCCAGCTGCCGGAGGGGGAGGGGAGCGTCAAGGTAAGTTTCCGCGCGAAAAACTTTTTCAGGGTCAACGGCATCGCGCGCGACCTCGGCGGCGGCGGGCACTGGTACGCCGCGGGCGCCATGGTCGAGGGGAGCCTGCCGCGGGTCTACGAGAAGGTGAAATCGGTCATCGCCCGTGAGTGGAAGCGCCAGTCGCGAATAAAACCAACCCACACGGAGTGAGTTGCGCTCCGTGCCAGGGCAAAGCTACGGCAGGAACCTCTCGGGGTTCTTCAGTTTTTTCGGCAGGTAGACGTCGATGACGTAGTTGAGGTCGTGCTTGGCGAACGCCTGCTGTTCCACCCTCACCCCCATATCGAGCATCTGCTCGATCGCGTGCTGCCACGCCAACTCGTGCCTGATGAACGGGTCGTTGGCGAGGGCGTCCTTCGCACGCTTGATGTCCACGTCCTTCAGGGGATGCGTGGCGTCCATGAGCTTGTAGTCGATGATGTCCTGCGGCGTCACCCCCAGGTAGCGGGCCTGCGGCACGCAGAAAAACTGGTTGAGGTGCGCCGCGTTTCCCGAGCCGACCTTGAGCGTGCGGTAGATGTTGGTCATCCCGTACGGGTCGCCGTCCACGAAGGCGTAGACGGGTATCTTCTTCTCGTCGGCGAGGCGGCGGATGAAGCGGCGGCATGCGCGCGTCGGCACGCCCCCCATCGAGACAAGGATGCAGTCGGCCTTTTTCCAGAAGTTGTGCTTC
>JAPLCY010000089.1 GCA_026391995.1 Candidatus Auribacterota bacterium | reverse complement strand
GCGCGTTTGAAAAAGCTTTCGGAACAGCTCATGCGGTCAAAGGACCGGGCGCTCGAGCGGATCGTCGAGCTGCGGGATCTGGCGCAGCAGCAGGGGGTGATCGCTGTCGAGATGGCGGCGGTTGCCGAAGGGCGGGCGCGGAAGTTCACCCTTGTGGGCGCGGTGATGACGCTCACCTCGGGGCTGGTCCTCGCGCTCTATCTCTCCCGCTCATTCTCGCGCCCAATCCGGGAGCTGGATCATGGCGCGCGGCTCATCGGCGACGGCAACTTCGATCACCGGCTGGTCATGGATACCGGCGACGAGCTCGAGGATCTCGCCGCCCACTTCAACGCGATGGCATCGAAGCTCAAGACATCCTACCGTGAGCTCGAGGAGCGTGTGCGCGAGCGCACGCGAGAGCTCGAGGAATCAAGCCGGCGCCTGAAACGGCTTTTTGACGGCATCACCGACGGCATCTCGATCATCGACCGCTCCTACACCATACTCAACGCCAACGCGGGCATCGCCGGCAGTGTGAGGCGGCGGGAGGCGGAGCTGGTCGGGAGCCGGTGCCATCGCTCCTACAACGGCAGCGACACCCCCTGCGCCGGCTGCCCGGCCGCCGACACCTTTACGAACGGGACGGCCGCCTCGGCGCAGCTCCGCTGGGGCACGCGGGATATGCAGATCTATATCTTTCCGCTTGCCGAGGAGCAGGGGCGGGTGCGGTACGTCATCGAATATGCCAAGGATATTAGCGAGACCAAGGGGCTCGAGCAGCGGCTCTTTCAATCCGAGAAACTGGCGGCGATCGGCACGCTCGCGGCGGGCGTGGCGCACGAGATCCGAAATCCGCTCGGGATTATGAAGACCTCCGCCGACATGATCAGGCGCAACGCCCCCGAGGGAGGGGAGAACCGCCAGCTCGCCGAATTCCTGATCGAGGAGGTAGACCGGTTGAATCGGGTGGTCACGCGCCTCCTCGATTTCGCCAAACCGTCCATGGCTGATATCGCCCCGTGCGACGTGCACGACGTCCTCGATCGGGCGCTGGCCCTAGCCGGGCCACCTCATTGGATCAGGGAGGCGGGGGTGGTCAGGTTGTATGACCGCGCCCTGCCACCCGTTGCGGGGGATCGCGGGCAGCTCTGTCAGGTATTTCTGAACCTTATCCTGAACGCCGTGCAGGCGATGGACGGGGAGGGGAGTCTCACGCTTGCCACCGCGCGCGGCGACGGGAAGACCGTCACGGTGCGGATCAGCGACACGGGCAAGGGGATCGACGAGAAGATCCTCCCGAACATCTTTGATCCATTTTTCACCACGCGCGAGAGCGGGTCGGGGTTGGGGCTGGCGGTCGCGTACCGTATTATCGAGGCGCACAAGGGGCGCATTGAGGTCGCCAGCGCTCCGGGGAAGGGGACGACCGTGACCGTCTCGCTTCCGGCAGGGTGACGGGGGATGCGATGATGAAAAAAAGGATACTGGTGGTCGACGACGAGCAGAACATGCTCAAGCTCGCGAAGATAATGCTCGACCGGATGGGGTATGAGCCGCTGCTGGCGGACAACGCCGAAGAGGCGCTGCGGCAGCTTGGCCAGAAGCGCATCGACATGGTGCTGACCGATCTCAAGATGCCGGGGGGGTTGAGCGGTATCGATCTGCTCGGCGAGATGCGGCGGCGGGGTATGCGGACGCCGGTGGTGATCATGACCGCCTTCGGGACCATCAAAAACGCGGTGGAGGCCATGAAGCAGGGGGCGAGCGATTTCATCCTCAAGCCGTTTGACGTTGACAGCATCGAGATGGCCATCGCCCGCGTCTTCGAGATGGAAACGGTCAAGCGGGAGAACGTCTTCCTGCGCGAGGAACTGCGGCAGCAGCGCGAGGTCCAGGATATTGTCGGCCGGGGAGAGAGGATGGGGGAGATCCACTCCATGATCGACCGCGTCGCGCCCACCGACGCCGCGGTCCTCATCTATGGCGAGACGGGGACGGGGAAAGAGCTTCTTGCCCGGTCGATCCACGAGAAGAGCTCGCGGCGTGAGCGCCTCTTTGTCGCAGTGAACTGCGCGGCCATACCAGCCACGCTGCTTGAGAGCGAGCTCTTCGGGCATACCAAGGGGGCGTTTACCGGGGCCGAGGCGGAACGGACGGGCCGCTTTGAAAAGGCCGACGGGGGGAGCATCTTCTTTGATGAGATAGGGGACATGGAGCCGGTTCTCCAGGCCAAGATATTGCGGGTTCTCCAGGAGAAGGAGTTCGAGAAGGTGGGCAGCCCCGAGACGATCAGCGTGAACGTGCGGGTGATCGCGGCGACGAACCGGGATCTCAGGAAGATGATCCGCGAGGGGGCGTTCCGCGAGGATCTCTACTACCGGCTGAACGTGGTCGGCATCGCCATCCCGCCGCTTCGCGAGCGCCAGGAGGACATTCCCCTCCTCGCGGAACACTTCACCGCGAAGTACTCCAGGGAATGGGGGAAGGAGGTGGCGTTCCCCGGTGATCCCCTGGTGCTCGCAGCCCTGCGCGCGTATCCATGGCCCGGGAATGTGCGGGAGATGGAGAACGTGATCGAGCGGGCCGTCGCGCTCAACAGCACCGGCCGGATCGGGCCGGATGATCTCCCGGCCGAGATTGTCCACGGTTCAACAGAGTCCCCCTGCCTCACCGGTGCGCCGGAGAAGACGGCGCCCGCGGACATGGAGGGCGCGGTTTCCTCTCTGGAGCGAGGGATGATCGCCCGCGCGCTCCGGGAGGCGCAGGGGGTCAAGGCGCGCGCGGCGAAACTTCTCGGTATAAGCGAGCGGAACCTCTGGTACAAGCTGAAGAAGTACGAAATTAGCGGGTGATTATATATTCTGATATGCCGGACTGTACCTGGTGGCGATATTCGTCGGCTGGACGAGGATCGAGGACAACAAGCACTTTGTGAGTGACGTGGTTACCGGCGCGGCGATCGGCCGCATCTACGGTCACGCGGTCTCGCTCTATCATCTCTCCGCTGACCGCCCCATTGCCATCGAACCGGTGGTGATGGATAACGGCGCGGGCGTCCGGGCCCGGGTGAACTTCTGATTATTAGGCCTTCCTCAGGCTATTCCCGCAGCCCTCTTCTGCGCCAGCGAGCGCTCCACGAATGCGGCCAGCTGCTCGCAGACGAACCCCACCACCTCGTCAGGCACGGCGTCCGGCGCCTTCGATTTGAGGCGCATGTCGCACTGGTCGTTCACGTAATCCACCGACACGAAGCGCAATGATTCGGTGATGGCGATCTCCGTGGAGAAGAAGTTGAGCTTTGCGATGGAGTGTATGACGCGGGCCATCCGCTCGAGTTCGGTCAGGCCCCATCGCGCGGATTCCTCGGGGGTCACCTTCCCGTAGATATGTGCCTCGGGATCCCACCAGCAGATTGTCACCGCACCCCCGATGTAATAGACACGAAACCAGGCCCGTTTCCCCTCGATGATGCGCGGGACGATATTCTCCTGGATCAATATCTGGTCGTCCTGGAAATCCTGGCGGGCGGCCATCACCTCGGAGAGGGTCCGCGCACCGACCAGCACCCCGACCCCGCCCCCGCCGTGCGCCGGTTTCACGATGAACGGGATCCCCACCGTGTCGAGCTTGATGATCCGATCCGTGGGGTCCTTCTCAAAGACGGGCAGGATGATGGTGTAGGGGACGCTGATCCCGTGCATGATGAACTCGAGGTGCATGGCGGCCTTGTTGATCGCCTTCTCGACATCGGCGGGGTGGTTGATGAAGAAGGCGTGGTCCTGGACCAGTCCGCCGGCGAGGGGGAGGAAATCCCTGTTGGTATCCGAGGCGCGGTCGAAGAAGGTCGTGAAGACAAGCTCGTCCCGGAGCACCGCCTGGGTGAGCTCGGCGCAGTTGCGGGGGTCGACGACGCAGGTCTCGATTGTGCGTGCGCGGCAGGCCTCGACGAGGCGGTCGATGAAATCCCCGTCGTGCTCCCACTCCCAGGCAATGCCGAAATCAATCTCGCGAGTCATGGGGCGTATCCACGGTTACTATTCTAGTAAAATGCGGCGCGCTGTCCAGAACGGAGAGGGGTGCCGGCCTGCCCGGCTATGACGCCCCATGCGCCGAATTTACTGGCGGTGGGCTGCACGGCGAGGTCATGATTAAACGACGGGTAAATAGCGCTCCGGGATGGAGAGTCGCTGCTCCATTTTCCACATCGAGGATCTATCCCGAATTACCTGACCGGTGGCCCAGTCACTTACTCGATAATGAAACTAATTGCATTTTCGATGGGCAAGGAATCCGATCGGACCGGCCCCCCGCCCTTTATGAGGTGTTCGAATACGAGCTTGGGAGCGCCCTTATTCTGCACCCGGCACTGATCAGAGCTTCTTGAGAAGCCCGGTCTTCGCGTTGAACTCCTTGATCAGCTCGTCGATCTGGTCCGTCTGGCCGTGGATCTCGTCCCAGTACTCGGGGAAGCGGTACCACTGGTCGTTCAGCTCCTCGAGTTGGCGGCCCTGCTGCTCGATCCAGGTGTAGTACTTGAGATTGTGGACCCGTTTGCGGTCCCAGTAACCCAACTCCAGCATCCGGTCGGTGGTGAGCGCCATCAGATGCCTGTGATAGTCGCGGACCGCGTCGGCCTCACGGTAGTCGCCGAACTGCTCGCGCAGCTCACAGATCCGGCTCCCGTAGAGCTCCATCGAGTCGGTGAGGACCGTGAGGACGATATCCCTCTTCGTGAGCTCGTAGTATTTGGCGAACTTGATCGCGCTCACTATGTTGCCCACGCCGGAAATGCCGATCAGGTCGAGCCTCTGCGTGAATTCCTTCGGCACGCCCTGCGCCTGGAGGTATTTCCTGCCGACCGGCTCGTTGAAGAGGCGGATGATATTAATGCAATCCTCATCGTCCGCGGCGATCACCATGTCGGTGTTGCGGATGTCGTGAATCCAGGGGACGTGCTTGTCGCCGATCCCCTCGATCCGGTGGGCGCCGAAGCCGTTGAGGAGCAATGTCGGGCATTGCCATGCCTCGCCCGCGGCGATCTTGCTCTTCGGGAAGATTTTCTTCAGGTAATCGCCGCAGCCGATGGTGCCCGCGGAGCCGGTGGTCAGGACGACGCCCGCGTAGTTGTCGCCCTTCCGCATCTCCTTTTTAAGCACCTCCTCCATGGCGTGGCCGGTGACCTCGTAGTGCCACAGATGGTTGCCCATCTCGTCGAACTGGTTGAAGATGACGATGTCCTTCCGTGTCTTCCTGAGCTCCCAGCACTTGTCGTAGATCTCCTTCACGTTCGACTCGGAGCCGGGCGTCGCGATGACCTCGCCGGCGACCTTTCTGAGCCACTCGAAGCGCTCCTTGCTCATCCCCTCGGGGAGGATCGCGATCGACTCGCAGCCGAGGAGATGGGCGTCGTACGCGCCGCCGCGGCAGTAGTTGCCGGTGGAGGGCCAC
>JAPLCY010000086.1 GCA_026391995.1 Candidatus Auribacterota bacterium | reverse complement strand
CCGGGAGGGGATCCGATGAGGCGGGAGGCGGAAAACTTCTCCGCGTACTCGGACATGTTGAGCTGGATGAGGGCATCCTCGTCACCGAACATGAACTCCGCCATGGCGCGGGCGAGCAGCGTCTTCCCCACCCCGGTGGGGCCGAGGAAGATGAACGAGCCGATCGGGCGGCGCGGGTCCTTGAGTTGCGCGCGCGAGCGCCGCAACGCCTTGGATATCGTGCTCACCGCCTCGGCCTGCCCGACGACGGTCTTCTGGAGTTCCTCTTCCATGCGGAGGAGCTTCTCCGTCTCCGCCTCCTCGAGGCGGGAGAGCGGGATGCCGGTCCACCGGGAGACAATTTGCGCGATATCCTCATCGGTGATCTTCACCACGGTGGCCGCCCCCTTCTCGCGCCAGGCGCGGAGCAATTCCTGGAGCTCCTCGGACTTGTTCTTTTCCTGGTCGCGGAGCGCCGCCGCCTTCTCGAAGTTCTGCTCCTTGATCATCGCCTCTTTCTGGCGCCGGAGCCCTTCGACCTCCTCCTCGAACGCCTTGATCTCGGGGGGACGCGTCATGACGGAGATTCTTCCCTTGGCGCCCGCCTCGTCGATCAGGTCGATCGCCTTGTCGGGCAGGAATCGCCCGGTGACATAGCGGTCGGAGAGCTCGGCCGCGGCGTCGAGGGCCTGATCGGCGTATTCGGCGCGGTGGTGCTCTTCGTATTTGAGGCGAAGGCCCTTGAGAATTTCCACCGTTTGGGCGACCGTCGGCGGATCGACGATGATCGTCTGGAACCGCCGCTCGAGCGCGGCGTCTTTCTCGATGTACTTCCGGTACTCGTTCATGGTCGTGGCGCCTACGCACTGGAGCTCGCCGCGGGAGAGCGACGGCTTGAGGATGTTTGAGGCGTCGATCGCCCCCTCCGCCGCTCCGGCGCCGACGATCGTGTGGAGCTCGTCGATAAAGAGGATGATATTCCCCGCGCGCCGGATCTCGTCCATCACCGCCTTGATCCGTTCCTCGAACTGCCCGCGGTACTTCGTCCCCGCGACCATGAGGGCAAGGTCGAGCGTGATGAGCTCCTTGCCGCGGAGCAGCTCCGGCACATCCCCGGTGGTGATCCGCTGGGCGAGCCCCTCGACGATCGCCGTCTTTCCGACCCCCGCTTCGCCGAGGAGGACCGGATTGTTCTTCCTGCGACGGCAGAGGACCTGGATTACCCGCTCGATCTCCATCTGCCTTCCGATGATCGGGTCGAGTTTGTCGGCGCGCGCGAGCTCGGTGAGGTTCCGGCCGAACGCCTTGAGGGCGGGGAAGGCTGTCTTGGTGACAGGCCGCGGGGCGCCCTCCTCCGGCGGCGCCTCTTCCTCCTCGGTGGGGCCGGGCCCCATCGCCGTCTGAAGCTCGCGCAACACATCCTGCCGCGTCTCCTCGACATCGATGTTCAGGTTGCGCAATATCTTGGCCGCCACACCCTCCCCCTCCTGGAGAAGCCCGAGGAGAAGATGCTCGGTGCCGATGTAGGTGTGGTTGAGATTGTGGGCCTCCTCGACCGCGAGCTCGATTACCTTCTTCGCGCGCGCGGTGAGGGGTATGTCGCCGACGATCTTGGTCTCCGGCCCGCGCCCGACCGCCTTCTCGACCTCAATGCGGATCGTCTCGAAATCGATCCCCTTGCGGCGGAGGACGCTCACCGCCACCCCCTGGCCAAGGCGTATGAGTCCGAGGAGGAGGTGCTCGGTGCCGATGTAGTTATGGTTGAACCGGTCAGCCTCTTTCCTTGCGAGAATGATCACCCGTCTTGCTCTATCGGTAAATCGGTCGAACATGGTATATCATCTCCTCTGAACACTGTCCCGCATCCTCATCCTGTCTTGCAGCTTGGGATTTAGGATTTGGGACTTGGGATTTTATTCTTGCCCTCTTCAATCTTCTTCCTTATCAGATCCGCCCGGAAGATATCCCGCTCCTCCGGTTTCAGTTCGGCGCGGGCAAGTTTCTGGAGGTGCGCCGGCTGCGTGATGATAAAAAGCTCGTTGATCGTGCCCAGATCGATGTCGATGAGCTGGAAATCAAGCCCCATCTTGAGAGCGGAGAGGAGGTCGATCGTTTCCTTCGAGCTGATGCTCCTCGCGTGTGTGAGGAGACCGTAGGCGCGGTTTACCCGGTCCTCGAGGCCCTTGAGGCTCTTGCGAAAAAGCGCCTGCTGCGCCTTCTTCTCATGCTCCACGATCTGGTTGATCACCCCCTGGAGGTTATCGACGATATCCCCCTCCGACTTGCCGAGGGTGACCTGGTTTGAAATCTGGTAGAGGTTGCCCGAGGACTCTGTCCCCTCGCCATAGAGGCCGCGCACGGCCAGCCCGAGCTTGTTCACCGACTGGATGATCGGGTTGATCTGCTCGGCCAGGACCAGCCCAGGCAGATGCAGCATCGCGCTGACCCGGATGCCGGTGCCGAGGTTGGTCGGGCAAGCCGTTAAATAGCCGAGCT
>JAPLCY010000237.1 GCA_026391995.1 Candidatus Auribacterota bacterium | reverse complement strand
TGAACACCCCGACTGGTTCATCCAGCTCCGCCACCCGCCCTACCCCTCCTACCGGTTCACGGGCCCCGACCTCTCGCGGGACCCGCGGGTACTCATCCAGATTGAGGACGGCTACTGGTCCCGCCGCGACGCGGCCGTCGTCTTCAAGCGCCACGACCGCCACACCGGCGACACCCGCTACATCTATCACGGGAACGACGGCACCAGCATGCCATGGAACGACACCGCCCAGCTCAACTTCCTCCGCAGCGACGTCCGCGAGGCGGTCATTCAGACCATCCTCAACGTGGCGCGGCGATTCCCGGTCATACGCCTCGACGCCGCCATGACCCTCGCCCGAAAACACTACCAGCGGCTCTGGTTCCCCTTCCCGGGCGCGGGCGGCGGCATACCCTCCCGCGCGGAGCACGGCATGCCGCGCGAGGAGTTCGAGCGTGTGATGCCACACGAGTTCTGGCGCGAGGTGGTGGACAGGATCACCAGGGAGCTTCCCGACACCCTGCTCCTGGCAGAGGCGTTCTGGCTCATGGAGGGCTACTTCGTCAGGACGCTCGGCATGCACCGGGTCTACAACAGCGCCTTCATGAACATGCTCAAGATGGAGGAAAACGCCAAGTATCGCGACGTGGTGAAGAATGTCCTCGCCTTCGACCCGCGCATCCTCAGGCGGTTCGTCAACTTCATGAACAACCCCGACGAGGAAACCGCGGTCGCCCAGTTCGGGACCGGCGACAAGTATTTCGGCATCTGCCTCATGATGGTCACCATGCCGGGACTGCCGATGTTCGGGCACGGGCAGATCGAGGGGTTCCGGGAGAAATACGGCATGGAATACCGGCGCCCATACTGGAACGAGCTGCCGGACTGGGGGCTCGTCCGGCGGCACGAGGCGGAGATATTCCCCCTCATGAAGAAGCGCCACCTCTTCAGCGGGGTCGAGCAGTTCGTCCTTTACGACTTCTACCGCTCCAGCGGGAGCGTGAACGAGAATGTCTTCGCCTACTCAAACCGCTGCGGCGGCGACCGGGCTCTGATCGTCTACAATAATAAGTACGAAGGGGCGGAGGGCTGGATCAGGACCTCGTGCGCGATCGCCGCCGGCGCCGATAAGAGGGGCCGGACAAGGATCGTCCGGAAAACCCTCGGCGAGGGCCTCGGGATCAGCGAGGATCCCTCCCGCTACTACATATTCATGGATTACCGGACGCGGCTTGAGCACCTCATGCCGGGCAGGGACCTGGCGCGCCAGGGGCTCTTCGTGAACCTCGACGCATTCGGCTACCACATCTTCATGGAATTCCGCGAGGTCGTGGACCACGCGCCGTATCACTACCGCACCCTCTCCCGGCAGCTCGCCGGCGGAGGGGTGCCGAGCGTCGATGAAGCAATCCGCGCGCTGGTCCTCGCCCCCGTGCACGGCCCGCTGCGCCGCGCGGTCAACCGCGCCATGGCCAAAAAGTTCCTGGACGATCCGGCGGCGGGGAGGCGCCTCTTCCGGCAGCAGGCGGATGAGCTGTGCGTCGCGGTTGCGGGCCGCGGGACCGGCCGGCCGCGGATGCTGAAGGAACTGGTGGCGGAACTGACCGCCGTGCCGATCATCCTCGAAATGCGCGCGGGGCGCACGGATAGTGCAAAGATCCTGCGCGAGGGGATGCCCGATGACAAGCTCTTTGTCGGAACGATTCTCTCCTGGCTCATCACCCGCGCCGTCGCGACGTCCACGTGCGCCGAAGACACCCCGGCGCGGAGCGTCGGCGTCATGGAGGAATTGCTGTTCGCGCCGGTGATCGCCGAGGAGTTCCGCGGCTACGGCCTGGACGCGTGGAGTTCCTCGCGGCACGCCGCCCTCATCAAGGCCCTCACCGCCCACCACCGATGGGCCTCGGGAGGATCGACGGAGTCCGGCATCGCCGCGCTTGTCCGCATCCTTAACGACAACGACGCCAGGACCGTCCTCGGCGTCAACCGTTACACCGGGGTGCTCTGGCTTAACTGCGAGGCGCTTGACCAGCTCCTCTACTGGCTCCTCGTGGTCGCAACGGTCCATCTGATTGCCGGCGGGAGCGGCGGCCGGGAGCTTGGGCGCGCCATGGATCGTTGCCGGGCGGTCCTCGGACGCGTTCGGGACGCAGCGGATCGCTCCGGATACGAACTTGAGAAACTGCTCATGCTGCTCGCGCCCCCACAAGGAGCCCGCGATGAATAAACCGATCGCCGCAGCCGCACTCGCGATTCTGTTGCTGCCCTGTGCGCCGCGTGACGCGCGGGGCCAGGATTATCTCAACAATACCAGAAACCGGGGCGGTTTTCGTGCCGACGGGCGGGGCACCGGGAGCCAGGATTATATCAACAATGCCAAGAACCGGGGCGGCTTCCGGTTAGATACACGCGATTACGGGCAGAATCCGCAGGGGCGGGGCGGCTACCGGGACCAGCGCGATTTCCGATACGAGTACAATCCGCTGTCCCGGCGAGGCATGCAGGCCCCTGTTGTGCAACAGGGCGTGCCGACACCGGTGAAGGGGGGCGGCGAGATCATTCAGAACGTCTACACCTCCTCCACGGAGCGCGGGCCGCAACGCGTCACCGTGGAAACATATATTCCCGAAAGCGCGGCCTCTTGCGCGCCCCGCCCCGCCGCCGGTTCCCCATTGCCAGAAACCGCGCGCTGACGTCGCTCGGCGAAGGCCGGGTTACACTCTGCGTTCCGTGCACGGGGCGCAGCGCTTATCCATCTCCTCCCGCGGCCGCGCCCCCTTGGCAATCTCCTTCTCCATGAGAATTATGGCGGAAACAGATCGCGCAAGCGTGTCGCCCCGTTTGATCAGGACACCGCTCATGCACTGCCTCCCGACCTCCTCATCCATGGTGAGCGTGCTGCAGTTCGTGTTGAGGACCACCGGAAGAAGACGCCCGCCGAACGCGGCCCAGTCCCCCTTGAAGAGCGTGCCAGAGGCAATGCGAATAATATCCGGGAGCAGCCTCAGTGATCGCGGCCTCAGGCCCGCCGTCATCGCGCACGCGAACGCGGCGATCTGAAGAAAGCGGGGGGCGCGACCGAATCGTTCCCATCGCCGGAGCGCCCGGCGCATCCGCCGCATTTCGAGGTAATCGGTCACCATTTCGAGACGTCCGCCGGTCCGGCGAAAAACAAGAAACTGTGTGTATATGCACGCCCGCACGTTCATAAGCTGGAGGAAGGTGAAAACCGCCTTCTGAAGAGTGAATATCTCACCGCGATCCCTTACCCCGTACGCCGCGCACACGCGGTCCGTCATCTCGTCAGGCATGATCATCTCATCCGGATTCCTGACGGTACCGTGGCCGACCCACGAGAAACCGTTCACGGAGATCTCCCTGATGAACGGATGTGCCGCGGCGTAGTCGAGCGCCTCGATCAACACTCCCTCGTTGACGCCCTTGAATATTGTCGGGGAAAGCGTGACACGGAAACCGAGCTCCTCCAGGTTTTGGAGCGCCTTTCGCTTGGTTGCCACCCACCGGGAAAATTCCCCGGCGGGCGCGGCCCCGGAGAGGAGTTCGCACGAGAGACGCACATTCACGAGGCCCGCTTCGCGCAGCCGCGCGCAAAGGTCCCTGTCGGCGAGACGGATCCCATTGGTGGCGAGCTGGGTGCGCCGCCCGAGCTCCCTCGCCCGGCGAAAAAAGTGCAGCAGGCCGGGATGGAGCGTCGGCTCGCCGCCGGAGAGCGTGAGTTTGCCGTCGAACCGCTCGCTGAGCACGCGATCGAGCTCGGACGCGGACATCTCTCCCGGGAATCGGTCCTGCACGTCGGCGTGGCAATAACTGCACTGCATCTGGCACTCCGCCGTGCAGACAACCCAGTTGTTCACGATCCTGCCGCGGGGCTCGCCGCGCTTCAGGACATTGAAGTAGAACCTGTCCCAGTCGGCGTAGAGCTCCGGGTTCCACGAGAGCACCTTCTCCGTGACGCCGTCACGCGGGCACTCCCTCCGCAGAGCAACCCGGTCGGCGTAGCGGACCAGGCTCCCCCGAAGTTTCACGAGGCAGTGCGGGCAAATCGTGGCAACCGTGCGCAGTTCCCGCCACATCGGGGCCTCACCCATCGTGAGCCTCGCCGCGCGGCAGGCTGATGATGAAGGCCGTCCCCCTGCCGCTTCCGGTGACGAACGAAATCGTCCCGCCGTGCGTCTCGACAATCGTTTTCGCGATCGCCATGCCCAGGCCGGTCCCCTGCCGCTTGCCGCACGTCACAAACGGCTCGAAGGCGTGCGCGCGGATCTCCTCGGGGATGTCGGGGCCGTTATCGGTGCATGACCCGGAGAGCAGCCGCGCCCGGGCGGCTTCACTGAATGGGTTGAAAAAAGAGTTGCGCTCGAGTTCCATGGATTCACTTTTCATTATCACCGGACCATCATACCGTCGGGGCAGCCAATCCCCACCGGTCGCGGCGAGACGCCGCTCCCACAAGCCACATGAGCTGTGGGAGGGCCGTCCCCGGCCCGATGCATCAAATCCGTACAGAGCCATCGCATGTGCGGTCACTCAATATGGTACTACGAAACGGAGGGGGTGAGAACGCTAAAAGATGTTGGGGGGTAAGGAGTCACTTACGGTGGGTATTTTCACCCCCCACCCCAACCCTCCCCCTCAAGGGGGGAGGGGGATAATGTTGGGAGCCCCCCATAAGTGACCCAGTACGTTGGAGGCCGTCGCGCGCCTGTGCTACTATGGATGCGGACAAGCGGACAACAGATCATGGCACAACGGGACTACTACGATATCCTGGGCATCAAGAAGGGCGCGGGCCCGGAATCACCCTATCGGCGCCCGCGTGTTTCGGTAAACTCCCCTGTGTCGCCTCGAATACCACGCCCGGTGTCTAATTGTTAGCCCAGTGAATGTGGACCAAGCAAGTAAACTTGCTAGTTCAGAGTCACCGTTGTGACCGCATATCCCAGGGGAGCGCTCCGCAACGGACTTTCCCCCGACTTCATAACGACTAGATATGCAGTG
>JAPLCY010000313.1 GCA_026391995.1 Candidatus Auribacterota bacterium | reverse complement strand
CGAGGTCGCCGGCGCGCTGGCGCAGGAGTTCTGCGGTGTCGCTATCCGGATAGCGCGCCAGAAATTGCTGGTAGAGCGCAAGCGCCTTCTTTTCCTCGAGGCTGAGCTCTGTGAGGCGATTGACGTTGAGGAGCGTGACCACGCCGGCGTCGATGAGCGCGGGGAAGTAGCCGACGCTGATGAGGCTCAACGGTCGCACGAAGGTATTGAAAATAAAAACGAAGCGGTTGTAACGGTCGGTGGTAAGGAGCGATTGGGCGGTTTTCTCCTCGTCGTTGAGGCGATGCGTGATACGTTCTCGCAGTTCCCTGTCGGACGCCTGGCGGAGCAGGCGGCGCTGGGATTGGATAAACCTGTCGCGGTCGCTGATGGTGCTCATGACAAGATCGAGAAGGTTGTCGCTCAAACCGGTTTCCGGCTGCCCGCGGTCCTTCAGGAAATCATCCATCCCCTTGAAAAAGAGGTATTCCCTCTCGAGATCGTCGGCGTTGCGCAGGTAGGTGAACGCAATGGCGCGCGCCGCGTGTTGCTCGATGTCGGAGGAGGGCGCAGGATCTGCCGGGCCGGCGCCCCGTCCTTCTGTGCGACGAGGCTGTAGAGCCGGATGGCGGCATCCGCCGACTTGTTGAATGTGTCGCGTCCGAATGAGAGGCTGCGCGGATCGATGCCCTGGGCATAGCGCTTCGCGAGCAGGGCACAGAAGTCCGCCCAGTTGAGGTAATGAATGTTGATGTTCTTGCTCCGGGTGTGTTTGATCGTAAGTTGCCGGTACAGGTTCAGGGCGCTCTCCGCGCCATCCTTGATGACCAGGTAGTTCTGCGCCGCAAACTCGGCCAGGTGCGCCTCTGCCCGTTCCTCCTCCTCGCGCGCGAGCCACTCGTATGGTGTCCCCGTCACCTCGTCAATCAACTTGCCCCATTCCGCGAGCTTGAACTCCATCTCGGTGAGGTAGTCGCCGATATTGGCCTTCTGAATTTGGTAACCGACGAGGTCGTTGAACTTCCGGAGAATTTTTACCCGCCGGTCCGCCTCTTCCCTGAGGGGGGAGGCGCTTTCGGCAACCGACCCGAACGCCTTGAGCGCCCCCTCGTAGTCGCCGAGGCGCTCCATGCAGATCCCCTTGCTGTAGGCGACCGCATCGGGCATGCGGCGAGGGTAGATCTTTTCGAAATTGATCAAGCGCACCAGGCTTGCCTTGTTGTCATTCGCATGCCGCTGGATATCGCTCACGACCTCGAGGAGATTTTCAAACGGCTCGTAGCGCGCGTCCAGTTTCGGGGCCGTACGCGAGCCCACGCATCCGGCCCCGGAGAAAAGAGCGGCGGCGATCGCCCAATATGCAGTAGTAGAGAAACGCATGAAGAAACTCCCGATTTGATCGAGGGCGATAAGGCCCCAGATACGGGACGCCCTCAAATCACATCCCCTCCCCCCTTGAGGGGGAGGGTGAGGGTGGAGGGTATACCATCCCCATGAAACTGACCTGTTGCTGATGGCGATATTATAACATGTCGGAGACGGGGGTCGTGCTGTAATGCTGGCGTCGCTCACATAAACAGAAGACGGGTCGTGTAAGTGCCGCCATGCCTGCCTTCTCACTGTGGGCGGGGAAATGGCGGTTTTTTCGCTTCTCTTCTCGCCGCTGTCAACCCGCAAAGACGCTGTCAACGCGGGTTGACGTTTTTCCTGACAACCGGCCGCGTCTTAGTGTCTCCAACTCCCTGTGTCCCAGTGCGATGAATCGAGAATTGCCGGAGCGGCAGCGGCATGGAATATGCTCCTCCAGTTGAACGAGTCTGAATCCTCTTCCGGAGAGCAAAACCAGTGCACCGGCCCGCCTTCTGTGTTGCCGTGGCATTCGCATCAGGTATTGCGTTCGCATCCGCATTCCCCCGCATTCAAATGCCCCTTGTCGCCGCAGCCACGGCGATTATTTTCTCCTGCGCGAGCCTCTTTGCGAGGCGTGTGGCGGTGGTGTCGTCATTTACCCTCCTGGCGGCGCTCTCGTCGGGGATATTCTCCCTCGCCAGCCGCGAGGCGTGTCTTTCAGCCAGCGCGCTGCACGCTGTGGCCGGTTCGCGGCCCGCGCGCGCGGAAATCCGCGGGATGATAATCAAGGCCCCGGCATGGGAAAGGCTCCCGGAGCCGGACAAGGGGAGATCTTTTCGCGGCAGCGCTCTCCTCCATTTGAAGGAGCTGCGAACCAGTGCCGGGTGGATCCCGGTGCGCGAGCCGGTTCGCCTCACCATCCTCGCCGGGGCGCCGGCTGCAATGACTTATGGAGACCGCGTATGGTGCCGCGGCACTCTCAGGCGGATATCCCCGGCGTGTAATCCGGGGCAGTTCGACGCGCGCCTGTTCTGGCACCGGCGATGTGTGGACTATGCGCTCGTGGTGGAAGGCGCCGGCGCGGTGCGGATTCTCGGGCAGGGCAGGGGAGTGGCGTTCCGGAGGCATATGGAATCCTTGCGCGAACGCCTCAAGCGCCATATCCAGATGGGTTTGCCGGAGTCTCCCGAGCGTGTGATACTGCTCGCGATGCTGCTTGGATACCGGGAGAGGATGGACGGGGAACTGCTCGGGCCCTTTCAGCGCACCAACACCATGCACATACTCGCCATTTCCGGGCTTCACGTCGGCTTCTTCTATCTCGCCCTCAGCCGGTGCCTGCGGTTGCTGCGAGTGCCGGAGAGGACATCGGCCCTTATCGCGGCCCCCATTCTCGCTTGCTACGCCGCGGTTACGGGCGCGGCAATCCCGGTGCTGCGCGCGACGGTGATGTGTCTTGCCTTCCTTGCCGCTCCGTGTGTCGGGCGGAGTGGCAATTCCCTGAACGCCCTCGGCCTGGCGGCGCTCATCTTGCTGGCGGCAAACCCGCTGCAGCTTTTCGATACCGGTTTCCAGCTCTCGTTTGGCGCGGTGATCGCCATCTCGCTCGGGGCCGGGAGGATCGCCGCGTGCGTGCACCGGGTCTGGCCATGTGCCCCCTTGCCGGGGCAGCTCCTGGTGACCCGCGGCGAGCTGATCCGCTGGTGGATTGCTCGCCAGGCAGTCGCCCTCTGCGCGGCCTCGATTGCCGCGTGGCTTGGGCTGGCGGTGTGCATTGCGCGAGCATTCCATATTATCACGCTGCTGGGGCTGGCGGGCAACATGGTCGTGATTCCGTCGGGATTCGCGATCGTATGTCTCGGATGCATGGCGGCGTGCGCGGGCTTTTTTTGCCCGGCGGCGGCGGTCGTATTCAACTGGATAAACTGGGCAATTGCCTGGCTGATGCTGAGGTCGGTGCGCATGTGCGCCCTCATCCCGTGGGCGGCGCTGGTGGTGCCCGCGATACTGTGTTGTGCCGTCCTCCCCTCCGCCTTTGCTCCGGACCGGGCATGCCTCAGGGTGACGTGCATGGATGTGGACCAGGGGGACGCGGTGCTGTGTGAGTTTCCCGGCGGTGAGAACCTACTCGTGGATTGCGGCCCCGGCGGCGGCGCAGACGCGGGAGCAAGAGTGGTCGGGCCTTTGCTGGAGTCCCGGGGTATGGCGGCGATAGACGGCCTTTTACTCACGCATCCGCATGATGATCATATCGGCGGTGTGGCGGCGGTCGTTGCGAAGTCGCGCGTAAAAAGGCTGGTGCTGGCGAGGGGGGCGTGCGGAGCCCCTTCTTATCTGAAACTTCTTGCCGGCGCGAGGGCGAGGGGTGCCACCGTGCATATGGCAGGGCGCGGCGATGTCATCATGTGCGGCATGGGGGCGCGGATCACGGTGCTCAATCCCCCCGCCGCGCCGCATCGTGGCACCCGGTCGGACGAGAACAACAATTCAATAGCACTCATGGTGGAGTACGGTGGCGTGCGCCTACTGCTCGCGGGCGACATGGAAGGGGAGGCGGAGGAGGAGCTGTGCGGGAGCGGCATGGACCTCCACGCGGACATTCTCAAGGTGGGACACCATGGCGGGGGCGCTTCCTGCACGCGCGAGTTTCTCGATCGGGTCGCGCCGCGCTGGGCGGTGGTGAGCGTGGGGGCGCGCAACCGGTTCGGACATCCGGCGGCCGGGACAGTGGCTCGCCTGCGTGAACGGGGGGTCGCGATATTCCGCACCGATCTGCACGGGGCGGTCACGATCGTCACCGACGGCTCCCGCGTATCACTTAACGGGTACCGGGGGGCTAGCGTCCCTTCTCCTCAATTTTTTTAGTTCGTTCCAGGAGTTCCTTCTGGAGTGACGCAACCCTGGCGCGCTGCGCTCGTTCGGCATCGGGGTTGACGGCAAACGTCACGTCCATGACCGTCCCGTCCCTGATGCCGGGGGGGAGGTGCGCTACCGGCCACTCGACGATCGCCTCTCCCGCCACCTCAAGCACGGCGAGGTCCTCCTCGATCCTATCCACGATCACCCGTACCTTCATGGGGCCTCCCTTCGTCGGACAGCAGACATGCAGTATATATCACACAGCGGAGAGATGCAATCGGGGTAAAAATACGTGAACCGCGTTAACTGCAGATTACGCGGATTATGCAAATAACCGGGTGTCAGGCGTTGCGAATTGACTTCACCATGTATATGCATTACCATGTAACATTGCCCGGTGGGTGGTGTCCCGATGCCTCCGGGCTTCACCGGAGCGCGCATACACACATGATAAGCCACAGACGGCGGGTAGTTATTACCGGCGCGGGCATGATCACTCCACTGGGACTCACCCGGGAGGAGTACTGGCGTAATCTCATCGCCTGCCGCTCGGGCATCGCCCCGATAAGCCTTTTCGACGTATCCGGCTTCCCGACCAGGATTGCCGCCGAGGTCAAGGGGTTTGATCCGCTTGTATTCGTCCAGAAGCGTAAATCCTTGAAGGTCATGGTCCGGGACATGCAGTTCGCCGTTGCGGCGACGCGGGAGGCGATGGACGATTCAGGCCTGGACATGGCGCGGATCGACCCGACGCGCCTGGGCGTGGTTTTCGGGGCGGGGATGATCACCGCAGATGCCGAGGAACTCGCGCCGGCGATCGCAGTTTCCCTCGATGGGGAAGGGCGATTCGACATAGTCCGCTTCGGGCGGGAGGGGATCCATCAGCTCTTCCCGCTCTGGCTGCTCAAGCAGTTGCCGAACATGCTTGCTTCGCACGTCGCGATACAGTACAACGCGCAAGGGCCGAGCAACACGATCACCACCGGTTGTTCGGCGAGCGCGCATGCCGTCGGGGAGGCATTCCGCGTCATCGCGCGGGGGGCGGCGGACGTGGTGATCAGCGGCGGCGCGAGCTCGAGCATCACGCCGCTGAAGCTGATCCGCTATCACGCACTTGGCGTCCTCTCGCAGCGGAACGATCCCCCCGAGAAGGCGAGCTGCCCCTTTGACTTGCGGAGGGACGGTTTCGTCCTGGGCGAGGGGGCGGGGGTCGTGGTGCTCGAGGAGGAGGAGCATGCCCGGAGGCGCGGCGCCCGACCCTACGCGGAGCTCGTCGGCTACGGCAGCTCCGTGGATATCCGCGAGGGCGTGGGGCGGCTGGTCACCCCGGCAAGCAAGTCGCGGGCCATTCGTGCGGCACTGACCGATGCGCGGATCGATCCTTCGCCGGTCACCTATGTCTGCGCGCACGGCAACTCGATTCCCTTTACCGATCGGCTGGAAACGCTCGCCATCAGGGATGTCTGGGGTGAGCGCGCCGGATCAATCGCGGTGAGCTCCGTGAAAGGGCATGTGGGCGACCTCGGCCCGGCCTCAGGGGCTCTCAATCTTATCACGGCCGTCCTGGCAATCGGCCGGCATCAGCTGCCATCCACGCTGAATTACGAGCAGCCGGATCCTGAATGCGATCTCGACTATGTGCCGCAGCCGCGGGCGTGTGGCGCCACGCACGCGCTCATCAATTCGTTCGATTTTATGGGACAGAACGTGAGCCTTGTGGTGAGGAAAATCGACGGGGGGCGCGCATGAGCGACGGCAGGCGCGTGGTGGTCACCGGTATCGGCATCCTGACCCCGCTCGGGATCGGACTGGAAAAGAACTGGGACGCGCTTATCCACGGGCGCTCCGGCATAGGTCTCCTGACCGCGTTCGATGCCTCGGGATATCCCACGCGTATCGCCGGCCAGGTGAAGGGGTTTGATCCCGAGGAGATGATCGGGCCGTGGCCGGATATCGAGGTGCTCGGCCTGCACACGCAGTACGCCCTCGCCGCGGCGCGCCTCGCCCATGTCGATGCGGGCCTGGAGACCGGCAGAATGAATCCGCTGCGGGTCGGGGTCTACCTCGGGTGCGGGGAGGGAGATATGAACTTCCTCTGGCTGGCGGACCGCATTGCCGAGTCGCTCAACGGCGGTTTCCTCGACATGCGGCGCTTCCTCAATCGCGGGAGCGCGATGCTGAACCCCAAAAAGGACATCGAGTACGAGCCGAACAAGCCGGTCTATCATATTGCCAACGCCTACGGGGCGTGGGGCCCTAATTCGAACTGCCTCACCGCATGTGCCGCGAGCGCCCAGGCGATCGGCGAAGCCGCCTGCACGATCGTGCGGGGGGACGCGGACGTGATGTACGCCGGGGGGGCTCATTCGATGATCCATCCCATGGGCCTCGCCGGATTCAACCTCCTCACCGCCATCTCGATGCGGAATGACGAGCCGGAGAAGGCGAGTCGCCCCTTTGATCTGCACCGCGACGGCTTTGTGCTTTCGGAGGGGGCGGGAATCCTGATCCTGGAGGAGGAGGAGCACGCGCGGCGGCGCGGGGCGCGGGTGTACGGGAGGATTCTCGGCTTCGGGTGCTCCTCGGACGCCTACCGCATTACGGATGTCCACCCGGACGGGCGGGGGGCGGCACAGGCGATGCAGAATGCGCTGGCCGACGCGGGCGTCGCGCCCGACGCGGTCGGCTATATCAACGCCCACGGGACATCCACGCAGATCAACGACAGGGTGGAGACGGCTGCGATCAAGAAGGTGTTCGGCGCACACAGCGCCGATCTGCCGGTCAGTTCGACCAAGTCGATGATGGGGCACCTGATTGCCGCCGCGGGGGCGGTGGAGGCGGCGGTCTGCCTGCTCGCCATCGGGCGGGGGATCATCCCGCCGACGATCAACTATGAATTCCCGGACCCGGAGTGCGATCTCGACTATGTCCCCAACATCGCGCGCGAGTCGCGCATCGACATCGCCCTCTCGAACTCGTTCGGCTTCGGAGGCCAAAACGTCTGCCTTGTCCTGGCCCGCGACGGGGGGCCCTCGGCGTGAGTTACGTCGAGATAGACGGCATACGCTACGAAACGCTCTCCCTCTTCCGGAGGGTGGTGAACCGAACGCTCATTAACCCGCTCATCAACCATATTGTTCCCACGAAGCTGCTCGTCGACTACCTCCGCAGCAGCAAGAGCCCGCTGCTGCACGAGTCGATCGCGCGCCCCGGCGGCTGGCGGGCGATGAAACTCTGCTACGAGAACGGCATCCCGGTGGACCGGATAGACAGGAGGATACTGAAGGACGCCGTGCTTACCATCTCCGCGCGGAACCGCAGGCGCATGGCCGTCCAGTCTCTGAAGGAGTTGATCCACAAGTACCGGGTGGGGGGTGATGTCCATATCGTGGGGATCGGCACCGGGCCGGGCTTCAACGTGCTCGAGGCGATGGTGGACGCCCGGACGGATCGCGTCTTCGCCTATTGCATCGATGAAGACACGGATGCCTTTCATTACGGCACGCGGCTCGCTGAGGAGAGGGGGCTCGGCGGGCGGGTGCGCTATATTGAGGGCAACGCGATCAACCTGGAGCGCCTGCTGGACGTCGTGCCCCATGTCGTCAAGATGGTGGGGATCCTCGAGTATCTCACCGACCGGCAGGTCATGGACCTCCTGAAGGTGACGCACCGCGTCCTGCCTGCCGGCGGGAGCGTGTTGGTGAACAGCATGCTGCCGAGCCACGGGGTCGACCGGTACCTGCGGCGCGTGTTCAACTGGCATCTGAACTACCGCTCCCCGCGCACGATCCTGCGTTTCTTCGATGAGAGCGGGTTCGGCGATTTTCACCTGCGGCGGGATCCGCTCGGCGTCTACGCCATCCTCGTGGGGGCGAAACGCTGAGGGCGCCCAGCCCTCCACGGTATCTATGCGCACACGCCTCATCACCTCGGTGGTCTACGGCTGGACCTGGCTGCACGGCATGCACGCGCGCGTCGCGTTCCGCCGGCGCACGGCCCGTTGCCGCGACGTCCAGCGGCGGGTTCTCGATGACAAGCTCCGTCGCGCCGCGGAGACGGAGTACGGCCGCCGCTACGGGTTCGCGCGCGTCAAAACTCCCGACGAGTATCGCCGGGCGCTGCCGGTCATGGAATACGAAGCGCTCGCCCCGTGGGTTGAACGCGTGGTGCGCGGCGAGGAGAATGTCCTCTTCCCCCGTGGCGAGCGCCTGATCATGTTCGCGATGACGAGCGGCACGACCGCGGCGCCGAAGTACGTCCCCGTCACCGAACGCTATTTCCGCGAGCTCGCGCGGGGGAACTTCGAGTGGGGGGTGCATCTCCTCGCCGATCACCCCTCGGTGCTCACCCACAGCATCCTGCACATCGTCTCGCCGAGCCGCGAGGGGGAGACGGAGATCGGCGTGCCCTGCGGCGCGGCGACGGGGCTCGTGGCCGAATCGCAGCGGAAGATTGCCCACCTGAAGTATGCCCTGCCCACGGCGGTCTACGGGATCGGGGACCACGCCGCGAAATATTACACCATCGTCAGGATGGCGATGGAGCGGAAGATCAGCCTGCTCATTGCCGCGAATCCGAGCACGCTGGTCGCCCTCGGCAGCTGTCTCGAACGACACGCCGACCGGCTGCTCAAGGACCTCCACGACGGTTCCCTTGACGTCGGCGGGGACCTCGACCCGGCGATCCTTCGCACGGTGGCGCGCCGGATCACGAGGATGCCGGGGCGCGCCGCGGAGCTCGAGCGGATCAGGGCGCGCGCGGGCCGCCTCCTCCCGAAAGAGGTATGGCCGGAGATCGAGAGTATCGGATGCTGGACAGGGGGGACCCTCACCCCGTATCTGCCGCTCGTCCGCGAGTACTGGGGAGAAAGGCCGTTGCGAGACCCGGGCCTCATCGCCTCCGAGGGGAGGATGACGATCCCCCTCGAGGACGGCGAGGCGGGTGGTGTCCTGGACATCGGCAGCCATTTCTATGAATTTATTCCCTTCGAGGAGGAAGGAGGGGACGAGACGCTGCTCGCTCACGAACTGGAGAAGGGGAGAAAATATTTCATACTTCTCACGACGTCATCGGGCTTCTTCAGGTATAATATCTCGGACGTGGTGGAGGTGGCCGGTTTTTACGGCGACACGCCTATCCTCAGGTTCCTGCACAAGGGAAGCCGGATCAGCTCCCTTACGGGGGAGAAGCTCTCGGAGTACCAGGTCGTCGAGGCGTTCCGGGCATGCGAGCGGGGCATGGGCTTCGCCGTCCCCCTTTTCACCGTCTGCCCCTGTTGGGGAAATCCGCCGCACTACCTCATCCTCCTCGAGGAGCGCTGCGGGGCGGCATGGGGGGCGCGCGGCCCCGAGGCGGAGGATCTCGCCGCCAGCTTTGACGGGGAACTGAAGAGGATCAATATGGAATACCGGAGCAAGCGGGAATCGGGGCGGCTCGCGGCTCCTGTGGTGCGCCTTGTGGAAGAGGGCGCGTTCGAGAGGGACAAGCAGGCGCATATACTGAAGAGCGGGGGGAGAATGGAACAGTATAAACATCCGTACCTGAGTCCGAATCTTGACCACTGCGCGAGATTCCGCCCGGCGGAAAGTCCCCGGTGAACATGCGACGGCATTTTCGGTTTCTCCGCTACATGGTGATGTGCGGTTTCGCCCTCGTGGCCTCCGGCGCGGGAGCGACCCACGGGGCCGGAGACCCCGACCCCCTGGAGATCCTCGGGGCAGCCCGTGCCAAATATGATTCAATCCAGGATTACACGGCGACCTTCAACAAGCAGCAGCGGGTGGGGGGAACGCTCTACGGTGAGGAGACAATCCTCCTCAAGTTCAAGAAGCCGTTCATGGTGTACATGAAATGGATTGGCAGTGCCGACACGGGCAGGGAGGCCCTGTGGGTGAAGGGGAAGAACACGGACCGGCTGCTCGTGCACCTGGGGGGGATGGGCAACTATTTCGCCCCATCGTTCCTGCTGCATCCCACGGGGATGCTCGCCATGCGGAAGAACCTGCGCCCGATCACCGAGTCCGGAATGGGGAGCACCATCACGCTTATCCTCGGCATGTGCGAAAAGGCGAAGAAGGCCGGCGATCTGAAAATCAAGTATATAGGCACGGGCGAGATCGGCGGTGTCCCCACCTGGCGGTTTGAACGATTGCTCCCGCAGAAGGCGGGCTACTCGGCGCATCGGATGCTTCTCGAGACCGATCAAGCGACCGGATTCCCCCTTTCGGTGACAAACTACGGGTGGAAGGGGGAGCTGCTGGAGAAGTATCTC
>JAPLCY010000290.1 GCA_026391995.1 Candidatus Auribacterota bacterium | reverse complement strand
GAACTAAACCTGATCGACACCCCGGGTCACGTGGACTTTGGTTATGAGGTCAGCCGCGCCCTCAATGCTTGCGAGGGGGCAGTGCTGGTGGTGGATGCCACCCAGGGCATCGAAGCACAGACGCTGGCGAATCTCTATTCCGCGCTGAACGCCGACCTGGAAATCATCCCCGTCATCAATAAGATCGACCTCCAGAACGCCGATGTCCCCGAAACCAAGCGCCAGATCGAGGACGTGCTCGCCCTCCCCGCGCAGGACGCCCTCTGTGTCAGCGCCAAGACCGGTGTTGGAGTCAAAGAGCTTCTCGAGGCGGTCGTTGCAAAAATTCCGCCCCCGGTTGCCCTGGCCGGCAACGAGCTCAAGGCTCTGATCTTTGATTCAATCTTCGACAACTTTCGCGGTGTGGTGGTCCACGTCAGGATTTTCGGCGGGCACGTAGAGCCGGGTGAAAAGATCATCCTCATGTCCACCGGGAAGTCATTCGAGGTGCAGGAGGTGGGGTTCTTCACGCCCGCCATGACACCGCGCGAGCGCCTGCAGCCGGGCGAGGTCGGCTATATCATCGCCAATATCAAGGACTCGTCTGATGTCCAGATAGGAGATACCATCACGGCCGCGAGGGCACCCGCGGCCGAACCCCTTCCGGGGTTCAAGCGGCTCCGCCCGATGGTGTTCAGCGGATTCTACCCGGCCAGCACGGATGCGTACGAAAATCTCAAGGCGGCGCTCAACCGCCTCCGCCTGAACGACTGCTCCTTCACCTACGAGCCCGAGAATTCGGTGGCGCTCGGCTTCGGATTTCGCTGCGGGTTCCTGGGCCTCCTGCACATGGAGATTATCCAGGAGCGCCTCGGGCGGGAGCACAAGGTGGGGATCGTCGCCACGGTACCGAGCGTGATTTATTCGATCAAGAAGACCGACGGAACCGTGGTGGAGATTGACAACCCCGTTCGCATGCCCGCGGCCTCGGAGATGGAAGAGATCCGGGAACCGATGATACGCGCCTTTATCATCGTGCCGAACGAGATGATCGGCTCCGTCATGAAACTCGCCCAGGAGCGCAGGGGCGAGTGCATCCGGACGGAATCGATCGACAAGCATCGCGTCATCCTCACCTTCGAGCTCCCGTTCAACGAGGTGGTCATCGACTTCTACGACCGCCTCAAATCCGTGACCAGCGGCTACGGCTCCATGGATTACGAGCACATCGGTTTCAGGCCCTCCGACATCGTCAAGCTGGACATCCTCCTCAACAAGGAGCCGGTCGACGCGTTCTCCTTCATGGTCCACCGGAGCAAGGCCGAGGGGAGGGGGAGACAGATCGCCGAGAAGCTGAAGGAGGTGATCCCACGGCAGATGTTCCGTGTCGCGATACAGGCGGCGATCGCCAACCGGATCATCGCCAGCGAGGTCGTCCGCCCCCTGAAAAAGGATGTCACCGCGAAGTGCTACGGCGGCGACATCACCCGGAAGCGGAAGCTCTGGGAGAAGCAGAAGGAGGGGAAGAAGAAGATGAAGCAGATCGGCAAGATCAACATTCCCCAGAAGGCGTTCATCGAAATCCTCAAGCTCGATTGAAGAATTCTCTTCATGCCGTACTGGGTCACTCATGGGGGGGGCCCACATCATCCCCCTCCCCCCGTCGGGGTGGGGGGTGAAAATACCCACCGTAAGTGACCCCAGACTTCGTGCCCGCCCCTTGTGATTCCTTTCCCCGTGTGGTATCCTCTCTGATCCCCGGATAGGGGAGGGGAGGGACCATGAGTTTCTGGAGCGATCGCAGGACCGTCAAGAACGCGAAGATCATACTCGCCACCACAAGAAAGCTCTACCGCAAGCACCGCCGGAAGCTTCCGGAACGCGACGCCCTGCTCCTCGATCAGGAGATGGCCGATCTTAAAGGCGCGCTGCGCGCACGCGCTATTCCCGAGATCGATCGGGCAGCGGACAGGCTCTACCGCAGCATGGACCGCTGTCTGGGCTTTGCAAAAAAATCCATCGTCAGGGAGTATGCCGAGGCGTTCATCTTTGCCCTTATCCTGGCCATATTCCTGAGGACGTTCGTCATACAGCTCTTCAAGATACCGACCGGCTCCATGGAGCCGACTCTCTGGGGGGCCGCCAACCACGGCGGTTTCGGGGATCATATCGTCGTCAACAAGTTCATCTACGGGCCCGAAACGCTCGACTGGATCGGCATCCCCTGGACAAATACCGGGTTCGAGCTCCCCACGTGGCGCTTTGAAAAGCTCTCTCTAAGAAAACCCGTCCGCGGGGATATCATCGTCTTCAAATTCCCGTTCAACTACCACTGCAACAACTGCCCCCAGTCCCTGTCTGAATCCGACTTCGTTCTTACACACGGACAGCCGCGTGCCTGCCCGAGGTGCGGTTCCAGGAGCATAGAGTACCAGAACAAGGATTTTGTCAAGCGGTGCATCGGCCTGCCCGGCGAAACGGTGGAGATTCGCGATGGCCATATCTATATCAACGATGAACTGGTTACCGATCCAAGGATTTTCAACATCCACTACGTCAATATCCCCCCCGAGCGCGGCCTCTACGGACACCCGGGCCAGAAGTTCCGGGTCCCGGCGGACAGCTACCTCGCCCTCGGCGACAACAGCATGAACAGCAAGGACAGCCGGGTCTGGGGTTTCGTGCCGTTCGAGGATATACGCGGCAAGGCCGTTTTTATCTACCTGCCGGTAAAGAGAATCGGCGTGATCAGGTAAGTAAAATAGATAATCAAGTAGGGTAGAGTTAATCCCGTGCGAAGAAAATCCTCCCGCAGCACACTTCAAGATTCTCGATGGCAGCGTTTTGTTGAGTGCCACCGGAAATATCTTTACATGAAAGCCGAAGAATTTGATTTTCGTACATCTACACTCGCAACTATTATCGGCGTAAATCGCAGGACTATCCAACGGTGGTTGAAGGGGAGTTATGCGCCCAGAGAGAAACATTTAAAAAGCATAGAATCATTTATGGCGAATAAATTTTCAGCAGAATCTAATTCAATCAAAGCCTCCAAGTGATCTACATCGATAATCAGCAAACAAGTAGCCAAGAGGTCCATCATTATTAATGTCGCGCTTCATATTATAAGGTACCTTATGTAAACTAACTAAGATCACGGTTTCGGCTTCATCGTGCTGGTATTGCCGTGATTGCGTCCATCCTTGAACAACTTGTGGATAACCTTGTGGATTTTTCTTGGGGGGCGGGCCCGGGCTAGGGCCCTGAAAAGGCCACTCTGGCCGCGGCAGAGGCCTTATAGAGCCTTTCCCGGCCCACAGAATGGCACGAGACAAGGCCTTTCTCGCGCAGCTCGGCAAGTGTACGGGAGATGCTTGCCTGCTGCCTTTTAAGGGCCTTTGTGAGCCTCCCGGTGGTCAGGAATTGGCTCCCTGAGAGAATGCGTAGGATTTCTTCGCCAAGGCGGGTGGGGGATTTTCCGGAAACTTCCCGCCGGGCCATGCTAACAAGGGTCGCCTGAGCGTATTCGGGGCTTGCCAGGGGTATGTATCCGGGGCCTGCTTTCATATATGAGCGAAAATCACCCAATAGCTTGAATGTGTAGCCAAGGTTGCCCGAAGCTAGATTATAGACATTCTTCGCAACCCCGGGGCACGCTTCTTCGATTTCGGGAAAGCGTTTCACAAGGGCGTGCTTGAAAACATTTTCTGGCAGCGGATCGAGATCCAGCCATAGCAGATTCTCCACAGTGCCTGCGAGGTCGCGGCCGGCTCCGACCGGTCCGGTGATAATCCACCTTATATGAGGGCCTGAGATATCATCAATCATACCCGCCGTGATTTTGCTTCCCTCCCCCACCCCGGCCTGAAAAATCAATCCCTCGCTGAAACCGGCCCCGACGGCCATCTCGGCGCATTCGGCAAGGAACGCCCGGATATTGTGTGTGGATTTATGCCCGCCACGGGGTGATTTTTTCGCGCCATCCCCGGGGGCCTGATCCTTTATCTGCCTGCGTGCCCATTCTGCGAGGATACCCCTCCGCTCGGCGAGGATCCCGGCCTGATCGCCGGCGAGCATGCCGCAGCCGTCGAGCATGTCGATTATCTCCCGGAGCGCCGATCCGCGAAGAAAATCGATTCCCAACCCGCCCTCGCACTCGATTTCGGGGGCGCACCAGAGCCCCCTGCCGCCCTTTTCAAGGCGGAGATAATTTCCAAGGCTTGTCTTCCCCACCCCCTCCGCACCCTCTATAAAAACCGTGCGGGAACCGGCCGCTAACGCCTCGCGGATGTTGGACAGCTCGCGCTCCCTTCCTGAAAAAAGGGAAAGCGACCTGCTTGAAATCTGGTCGCCGCCGGAGCGGAAATAGTGACCCGTCGAATGCCGCGGTTGTTTCAAGGCCGAATACCCCATGAGATATATAACATAAAAAAGTTATGTGTTATTCTATTATCTAAAATATATAACATGATTTTGTTATATGTGTCAATCACAATATTCTGTGCGTGACGCGAGGGATCGGCCCCCGGGGGGGGTGCCCGACATGGAATGGCGCATCCGGGGGAAAGCATAAGCCCCTGTTATTAAAGGGCGGACCAGCGTTCGAGCTCGAATTCCTTATCGGGGACCGTGAAGGCGATATAGCCGCCGCGGGGGTGCCTCTCGAGCTCAACCTTGCCTGTTATGACCTGGACATAGAAGTGCGCCTCTTTACCCCCGGCAAAGCCCAGGCTGCGGAACGGCACGGCCAGCTCTATGATTGAATCGGCGGCGATGCTCTCGAGAGAGGTCTTCGTGCCGTATTTCCCCGATTCGTTTTTATGCGAGAGCTCGAATGTCTGCGCGGCTCCTTCCCGGGGAGGCAGCGAGAAGGAAATCCGGCATACCTTCGGGCTGTTGAAGTGAACGTGGAACCGGTGTCCGAACTTGCCGTGCTCGCCGGGCTTCTTCCGCGGGTCGATCCGGAGATAGAAGTTGCGTCTATCGAAACCATACTGGATCCCCTCGACACACGCCTCCGACTTGCACATCGTGCTGTCCGGAGAGGTCTCGTGGTATTTACCCGCGTCGACCCACTCGTAGTACGAGCTCTCCTTTCCGTCAATGATGGGTTTGAGAAACGCCTTAGGTTCCTCGGCCACGGAAACCCTGCCCAGATGGAGTATCGGTGTATTGAGGAGCTGGGGAATATCCATGCCGAGGGCGGCGTAGACGTTCTTGAGGTGCGTCCGGAAGAGCTCGTCAAAGGCCGGGTCGCTGTCGCTCGAGAAGCGCTCGCCGTACCACCAGAACCAGTCGCTCCCCTCGGCCGCGTTGATTTCCTCGCGGGCTTTCTCCCGCGCTGCCGGCGTTGCCGAAGTGGCCTTCTTTCCGAACGCCGCGCGCGCCGCCCCGAGCAGGTCCCAGGCGACGTTGTCCTCCTCCTCCCCGATCCAGACACCATAGTTGCTGTCAATCCAAGAGCCGCTGTGGAGGGTGGTGATCGTGTCCCGGGGGGGATGGGCCTCGAGATACTCCCCCACCCGCACCGTCGTCACGAATTTACTCGCGCTCAAGCCTTCGTATAGATGGCGGAGGAAGCTTTCTCCCCCGTCGGGATAGCTCTGCCACGGGTTCTCCCCATCCAGGATGATGCTCAGGAGCGGTTGGTCTCCCTGCGCGGTTTTGGCGATCTCCGCCACCTGCTCCAGAAAATCGGCGGCCGCGCTCTTCGGTTCGTTGAAGGCATAGCTGAATCCGATCCGGTCGGAGAGCTCTCTGTCCCGGAATATCATCGCGACCGCCTTTCCGCCATGTTCAACCCTGTAGGGACGATAGAGGACGGCCCCGCGGTCCCTTTTCCCTGTGGACCTGAACAGTACCTCCTCATCCGTCGCCATCCATCGTATGCCGGCGTCCGAAACGAGGGGAACGATCTCCGGGCATACCGATCCCTCCGGTGGCCAGAGGCCCGCGGGTTCCTTGCCAAAAAGATACTTGTGATACCGCACGGCCTCCGCCAGTTGGCCGGCCACATCGCCGGGATAATGGTATCGCGCGGGGAGAGGGACGTCGGGCATGGCGCGCCGGGCAAAATCGGTGTCATAGAGGAGCGGCATGATCGGGTGGTAGAACGGGCTCGTGGTGAGCTCGATCTGTCCCCTCCCCTCCGCTTCGCGGTGGAGGGGTATGACGCTCTTGAGTATGTCCCGCTGGATTTCAAGGATGCGCTGCTTTTCCTCCTCGCTGAAGCCGGATCCCTTTTTCTTGTATTCCTTGAGCTCGGGATAGCGCACGCAGGCCATGATGCCGAACCATGTGAGGTTGAACCAGACCTGGAGGTCGCGCACATCCCTTTCGCTGAAGCGCCGGGCGGCCTCGGCGAGCGTATCGTCCGTGACCGATGCCCCCCGCGCGTAGAGCAGCTCCGTGTAACGCGGGTATGGCTTCAGCATAGTCTCCCAGTTGACCATGAAGAAGTTCCAGAGTATGAACTCCCTCTCCCCCTGCGTGAGCTCCCCCGCGGGCCTGGCGGTGTGTTCGTAGCAGAGGTCGCGCACCTCGCCGCGGTTGTACTGCTCGATCTGCTTGAGGAGCGAGGGGACATAGTTGAACGTCTGGCGGAGTGCGGGGTAGTCGCCAAGTATCGAGACCAGGTCGAAGTAACCGCGCGTGGCGTGCATCCGCACCCAGGGCATGACGCTCTCCCGGGTGACCGGGTTAAAGTAGTACGGCTGGTGCATGTGCCAGAAAAACGCCAGGGAGATTCCTTTCATACACCATTCCCCGATTTAATTATCCATGACGTGAAACTGGTTGATGAGCATTGGGCCCGTGCGATTGACATTATAGCCAATTCCCACCCCTTGATGGGGAAGAAAGGCGTGGGAGGGTGTTTGATGAATAGATCAGGCTGAGACTTTGATCGTCTTAGTCAATAGTCGAGGTCTGATTATACGTTGTTCAGATATCCACATCCCTGAGGTATTTCGCCGCTTCCTCGGGCGCGGTGGGGTTGATATAAAAACCGGTCCCCCACTCGAATCCCGCCATCTGGGTGAGGCGGGGCATGATCTCGATGTGCCAGTGGTAGTCGTGTTCGATGGTGGTCCAGTAATCCTTACGGGGCCGTCGCAGGGGCGCGGTGTGAAGGAGGTAGTTATACTGCGGATTGTTCAGGGCCGCCTTGAGCTTCTTCAGCGTGACGATCATCATATCCGCCAGGACATGCATCTCTTTTGGGGATTGCGATTGGAAGTCGAGCTCATGTCGCTTCGGGATGACCCATATCTCGAACGGGAAACGCGAGGCGAAGGGGCAGAACGAGACGAACATTTCATTCTCATACACAATGCGGCTGTGTTCATCGAGTTCCTGCCGGACGATGTCGCAGAAGATGCACCGGTCCTTGAAGTCGAAATACTCGCGCGCGCCGGCGAGCTCCTCCTTCACGCGTTTCGGGGTCACGGGGGTCGCGATGAGTTGTGAGTGCGGGTGCGAGAGGGACGCGCCGGCGGTCCTCCCCTGGTTGCGGAAGATCAGGATGTACTTGAAGCGCAGGTCCTTGCTCAGGTCAAGGAGCCTGAGCTTGTAGGCTTCGAGGATCTTGCCCACCCCCTCGCGGCTCTGCTGCTCGATGGTGGTGTAATGGTCGGGCGTCTCGATGATCACCTCATGGGCGCCTATCCCGTTCATCCGGTCATACATCCCCACCCCCGCCTTCTCGAGGTCGCCCTCGACCCTGAGGGCGGGGTACTTGTTGGGCACCACGCGCACCTCCCAGCCGGGGCCGTTGGGCGCGGTGTGGGGCGCCCTGAAGGCGAATATCTCGGGGGGGGTGAGATTCTCCCTGCCGCCGCAAAAAGGGCAGTTCTTCGGATCCGGCTTTTCGGGACAGGCGACGAAATCCTTCGGTCGCTGCGCCCGCTCGGTGGAGATGATCACCCAGCGGCCAAGAATCGGGTCTTTTCTCAGTTCAGGCACCTGTCCCTCCCCTCCGTTCCATGGCCGCGTGGTAGACGCGCTCGTACTCGCGCGCCGAGCGCTCCCACGAGAAGTCGCACGCCATCGCATTTTTCCGTATCAGCTCCCAGTGCGGCGCGCGCCCGTAGATGCCGAGCGCCTCGCGGACCGCGGCGACCATCGCCGATGCGGTGTACTCCTCGAATTTGAAACCGTTGCCCGCGTGCGTCAATTGGTCGTAGCGGGTGATGGTGTCGTCAAGGCCCCCCGTCGCGCGCACAATCGGTATCGTCCCGTAACGCAGGCTGTCATAGCCCTTCTGGTCCGCCATGCGACCCACCACGCCGATCACCGGCACCGTCGCGGCCCCGTCAAGGCTATACCGCCGCAGCAGCTCTTCCTTGCAGCGGGCCTTCCCGCCCATGTCCGCCGCCGTATAGTGGGCCGGGATGAGCGGATCGGCCGCGGGGTCCCAACGGGCATAGTCCGCCCCGTTCAGGATGCCGGTAAGGTCGTCGCGCCTGGAGCTGAGGAGGCCGTCGAGCCCGTAGCCGAGCTTAGGCGTCTGTATCTCCTCGCTATAGCGGCGGCTCACGGTCGTGATTCTGTCTGCATACACGATCCCCGCCTTGAGGAGGTTGATTTTGCCATAGAACTCCATCCCCTCCTGGGTGAACGTGCTCCAGGGGAGGCCGGTGAGGTGCATGTCGTAATCATCCGTGCCGCGATTCGACATCAGGATGGAGAGCCTGAGGGGCATGGTCGCCATGGGGCGGTTCGAGGAGGCCGCACACCGGTAATTCGGGATCACCAGCCGCACGTCGTGACCGAGGGCCCGAAGGGCGGAAGGGAGCGCGCCGGCGACGTCGGCGAGGCCGCCCGTCTTTGCAAACGGCACCGCCTCTGAGGCGGCCATCAGGATTGTGAGGCCCTTAGGCAATGCAAAACCCCTCCGGGAAATCCCAAACCTGCCATGCGGCAGGCAAGTCCCAAACTTGCCCGCCAGAGGCGGGTCACAAATCCCAAATGAGACTCATAAAGCGGCACATCGGGATCTCGTGCATCATTTGCCATCCTTAGTCCAATCCCTTTTGAAGCGGCTTGGGGACCACCACGATGCCGGACGGCGATACGTGATAGCGCTTGCGGTCCTCGTCCGGATCGTAGCCGATGGTGCTATCCGGCGGGACGACCGCGCCGCTATCGATGATCGCCCGCCGCACCTTCGCGTACCGGCCGATCTCAACACCCTTCATGACTATGGAATCCGACACGTCGCTGAAGCTGTTGACCCTCACCCCCGGCCCCAGGACGCTGCGCCGCACGCGGCCGCCGCTGATGATGCATCCCTCGGAGATGACCGAATCGGTGGCGCTCCCGACCCGCTTCTCCGCCTCGTTGGCAAAGACAAACTTCGCCGGAGGATAATGGCTTGGGCATGTGTGTAGAGGCCAGTCAAAGTTGTACAGGTTGAGCTGCGGGGAGACGGAGATGAGATCCATGGTGGCCTCGTAGTACGCCTCGATGCTCCCCACGTCGCGCCAGTAACCGATCTCCTTGACCTCCATCCCGGGGACATGGTTGGTGCTGAAGTCGTAGGCGTAGACCGCGTGCGACTTGAAGATCGCGGGGATGATGTCCTTGCCGAAATCATGCCCCCCCACCGCGCCGGAATCGAGCTTCAGGACGTCGATAAGGATGTCCCGGTTGAAGATATAGTTGCCCATCGAGCAGAGGCACCAGCCGGCCCGCGAGGGCATCTCCTTCGGGTGCTTCGGCTTTTCCTGGAATTCGATCACACGCCCCTTCAGATCGACCTGGAGGACGCCGAACGAGCGTGCCTCCTCCACCGGCCGTGGGATCGCGGCGATGCTGAGGCCGGCGTCCTTCTCGCGATGGAACTGGAGCATCTGACGGATATCCATGCGGTAGATATGGTCCGCCCCGAAGATCAGGACGTAGCGCGGATCCTCGTCGAGGACTAGGTTAAGATTCTGATAGATGGCATCCGCGGTGCCCTTGTACCAGATAGTGGTTGAGCTCCGGGGAGAGTCTGAAGCCGCGCGCCAGATGCCTGTTGAGGGAATCAGACTTGAACTGTGTGAGCACCTTGATATGGTAGAAGCCGGAATTGATGAAATTGCTCAGGGCAAAATCAATGATCCTGTAGATGCCCCCAAAGGGAACGGCGGGTTTCGCCCTGTCGCGGGTGAGCGGAAACAGACGTTCCCCCTTGCCTCCCGCCATGATCATCACAAGCTCTCGAGCCATAGTGCACGACCCCCTGAACCAGGCACTATTATCGTCGCCTCCGGCCGTCCTGTCAACTGTTTTCGACAACATCCTGCGCCGCAATCGGTAACACACGGCGCGCGGGTTCAGCGATAGTGGTGCATATGCCTCATCCCGTCAGCGATGGCCTTGCCGCGGGGGCTCTCAGGCCCGAATAGCTCGATGGCTTTCTTGAGGTAGTTCACCGCGGTGGGATAGTTGTTGTTGGCCATGAAGGTGAGACCGAGGTTCTCATACGCGGCGGCGTGGTCAGGCTGCTGCTCGATGGCGGTCTTGAAGTACACGATGGCCTGGTCGTAATGGCCGAGCTGCTTGTTCACGAGGCCGAGGGCATTGTAGGCGTCGGGATAGGTGGGCTGGAGCTCGACCGCGCGGAGATACTCCCTCAGGGCATAGGTGGGCTTCTTCTGCCGGAAATAGATGCTGCCGAGATTATAGTGCGCCACGGCGAGGTCGGGACGGGCGATAATGATATTTTGATATAGCCCCTTCGCTTTCCCGAGTTGGCCCGCTCGGCTGTGGATGCGGGCGATATTGATGAGCACCCCCACGTCGCCCCTATCCTTGTCGAGCGCCTCGAGATACTGACGCATCGCGTTGGCGTACTCCCCCCTCTCAAAATAGAAATCCCCCAGCTCCGCGTAAGGTGCAGGGGATGAGGGATCGGCTGCGCGCCTGGTGGTGAAGCGGCTGATCGCTTCGGCGGCGCGCGCGTCGCCCAATCTAAGCTCGGCATTGAGCGCGTCGATCTCCCGCCTGATCACCCGCTCCAGTGTCCGCATCGAGTCGCGGTTCCAACCGGCGTCGGTGGCCTTGATCCTCTCCAGGCACCAGAGCGCCCCCTCGTACTCGGTGAGGGCCTGGCGCGGCATACCCGCCCCGCGGAGGGATTGTCCCTTGGTGCTCTTGGTATGGACTCGGTGGAAAAGCGTCGAACACTCGACCCGCCTGGCATCCTCCTCCTGTTCGGCCAATTTCGCGGGATCCGTCGCGCAGCCGGAGAGGAGCGCCGCGAGCAGGGAGCAGCAGAGCACCATGGAGGGCACACAATGACGCATGGCGCTCACGCGGGGGCCACCACCCTGAGCGCGCCGGGGACAATGTCGAACCGCACCGGCGTGGCGCCCACCACATCGCCGTCCATATGGACGGGGACTTTCGGTTCGGCGGTGATGCGGACGGTCCTGCCGCTATAGTGCCCGATGCCGTCGATTGATTCGGGGGCATTCATCAATACCGCGACACTGAGCTTGATGATCGAGTATATGGCCCGCTTCTCGAGAACACAGACATCCAGCGCACCGTCGTCAATTCGGGCGCGCGGGCAGAGCGTAAAGCCCCCGCCGTAGTGGTGTGAATTGCAGACCACTACCCCGTACCCGATGAGCGGCGGGGTATTCCCGTCAATCTCGACCGAGAGCTCGGGGAGGCCGTAGTGCAGGGCGGTGGCCAGGCCGGCGAGGGGATACGCGAGGCCCCCCAGTATCCCTTTCAGCGCCGGGTCCATCTCCTCGACCACCTGGGCGTCAAAACCCACCCCCGCCATGCAGGAGAAGTATCGCCCTTCCGATGATTTGATCAGGTCAATGCTCCGGATTTTTCCCGTACCCAGCACATCGCATGCTTCCATCGGGTCAAGGGGAATGCCGAGTTCCCGAGCGAGCACGTTGGCGGTTCCCATCGGCAGGATACCCAGTGCCAGTGACGAACCGGCGATCCCGTTGACTATCTCGTGGATCGTCCCATCCCCTCCCCCGCCGATTACCATGTGAAATGCTTCCGCCGATGCACGCGAAGCGAGCGAGCGAGCGTCACCCCGCCGCTCCGCGGCGCGGATATCGACCGCTATGCCGTGGCGGGACAGCGCACGAGCGATCTTCTCGAAACGTCGACCGCCCACCGCGCCGCCTGAGTCGGGATTGACGATCAACAGCGCCTTCACTTCACCCCTCCTCCTTCTCCAGTATTTCCACCGGCACCGGACAGCACTCCTTGAATCGGGCAGCATCACTCCTCGAACCGACGATCGTTCCGTAGTGCATCGGGATGGCCAAACCCGGCCGGATACGGCCGGCCGCCTCCGCGGCCTCGTCGGCGGACATCACGTAGACGCCGCTCACGGGCAGCAGCGCCACGTCCGCCTTCACCGCGGCCATTTCGGGGATCAGGTCGGTGTCGCCGGCAAAATAGACGCGCCGGCCCCCCGTGACAATGACAAAACCGAGACCCCCCTCGCCGCGCGGGTGGAACGGCTTGCCGATGTTATAGGCGGGTACCCCCTCGATGGTGACGCCCTCGATAGTTACCGAGTCGCCGGCCTTCAGAACGCGGGCGCGACCCTTGAATTTTCCCGCGCAGGCCTCGCAGGTGACGATCACCGTGCCTTCCGTCTGTATCCGCTCGATTGCCGACAGCGAGCAATGGTCATAGTGCGGGTGGGAGATGCACACGATGTCCGCCTTCGGCCCCCCGCGAATCTTGTACGGATCGATGTAGATCGTCTTTTCGCCGTCGATCCTGAAACCCGCGTGCCCCAGCCAGTGAATTCCCTCAGTCATATCCCCCCCTCTCATGCGCCTTTCAAAGCTCATCCTTCGCCTTGCGGAGCAGCTCCCGCTCCTCCTCGGTCAGGCCGGCGTAGCCGCGCAGCGCGATCTTGTCCAGCACCTGATCGAGCCGTGCCCTGAGTGTCGCGCCCCCGTCCGGCTCAGGGGAGACACGGAGCCACGCGGGTGAGGCGCGTTTCAGGCCGGGCCGGGCATCCATGCGTTTCCACGAACGCATGTACAGGTAGCCGAAGAGGGCCCCGCCAAGATGCGCGAAATGCGCCACCAGGTCGCCCCGCACGCTGGAGATGATAAAGAGGAGCTCCACCCCCGCGAAGAGGAGGACGAGTTGCCGCGCGCGCATCCGTAGAGGGATGACGAAGAAAAGGAGAAGCGTCACGACGCGGTCGGGAAAGAGCATGGCGAACGCCACGATCAGGCCGAAGATCGCCCCCGACGCCCCCATGACAACCGTGCCCGGCGCGTAGAGGAGGGCGGAGCAGAGCCCCGCCCCGGCCCCGCAGAAGAAATAGAACGCGCAGAAGCGCCGCGTCCCGAGGACCATCTCCACCTCGCGCCCAAACATCCAGAGCGCGAACATGTTAAAAAGCAGGTGCAGGGGGCTCGCGTGGAGGAAGAGATAGGTCACGAGCTGCCAGAGGTACAGGTGCCGGAACACCAGCCCCGGGACAAGGCCGAAAAGGACGGTGAAGCGGTCGCCGACGAGCTGTTGCAGGACAAAACACACCACGCCGGCGATGACAAGCCTTTTGACTGCGGGGCTTGTCGCGTGAACCGCGAAGAGTGGCGACTGGTACTCGTTCATCATTGGGTAAGAATCAGCGATGCCGGATGATGCGCAGCATCTGGAGTATCTCCTGCTGGTTGGTGATTATCGTATCCAGCTTGGCCTGGTTCTGTAGCATGGTATCGAGCTTGGCGCTTATCTGAGTTAGTTGCTTTTCCAAACCAGTCTCCGCCTGTTTGGCGTCGGCGAACACAAACCCGGCACATGCGGCTGCCGCGCCGATCAGGCCCATGTATAATACTTTCCTCATCGCTCCTCCCTCCTTATCACGCGCCTATACAGCAGCACTGATGTGATAGAGCCAATCGCCGTAGCGATGCTCACCATAATCCTCAGTGGCGCAAGGGGATGAGCAATAGTTGTGCCGGCGTTCAGAACACTTATCCCATCGGCCACAATGCATGTTTCCCCTCCGAAGAGAGGTGAAAAGCGATACATCGTACCGCTCACCCGAATCATGTCCCCTCTGTGAAAATAATCCCCCAGGCGCCTGACCTGGCCGGCGAGGTCGCCGGGACAGAAGACGCCGATCACCGCCCCGTCCGGCCCGAGCACGTTAACCCAGCTCCCATTTCCCCGGACCATGATATCCCCGACAGCCTCTCCCTCGATGGACACTTTTTGTTGATCGTATCTCCTTCCCTTGTTGACCAGGTCCGCTATGGGAATCAGGTCCTCCGCGTTGAGCGGCATGAGGGGATGGACACCTACGATAAGAATCAGCAACCTCATTACCCGATGGATCGTCACCGGCTATCTCCCCTTGAACACCGAGATGGCGAAGGCAGCCAGGCCGAACAGCGAGATGAATTCAAGGCGCCCCGCCCACATTGCAAAAATATAATATATTTTGAGGGCCACAGGCATTCCGCTCGCCGTAATGCCGCAGGAGAGACCCGTATTGCTGCACGCAGAGACCGATTCAAATAGCGCGCTCACGAACGGATAGCCGCACAACGATCCGAGAACCGCTCCCGCGAAGTGAACGGCGAGATAGCAGAGAGCGATCAAGCCCGCCATCTTGACATGCTGCTCGGTGAGGATGATGTCCCTGATATGGTGAAACGTCGTCACGAAACACGCGTCCTCGGAAGAGCTGATCCGCTTGATTTCATGGTAGAGCCCTTTTGCAAGAATCCCGACACGGAGCCCCTTGATGCCGCCTCCCGTGGAACAGGCGCTCGCGCCAAAGACCATGGCCAACGTCAATGCGATCGTGGCAAGCTCTCCCCAATCCATGACAAGTTGATTGGCGTATACCTGCATATAACCCGTGGTGGTGTGCCCTGAGATCAGAAGATATGACGCGCGGCGGAAGAGGGTCAGGGGAGACGCGTAGGCGCCGGAGATGATAAGAGCGATAACGAGCACCACGAACGTCAGGGAGGCGGTCACGGTAAACGAGCGGATCTCAATATTCCTGAACATCTCCTTCGCATTCCCGGACCACACCGCGTAGTGGAGTATGAAGTTAAACGACCCGAGCAGCATAATGACGAGTGTGGCCAGCTCCACGGGATAGCTGTGATAATAAAGCATGCCCTGTGATTGGGGGGCGAACCCCCCGGTGCTCCATGCGCCCATAAAAAGCCAGAGCGCGTGGAGAAATGTGCGGGGGAATGCCATCCCCTCCCGCGCGAGCACAATCCATAGCGCCGCGGTGCCGAGCACCAGGTAGATAATGCTAATCATCCAGATCGCCCTGCTCGTGTGGATCACGTTGGGGAGCAACCGCTCGTCCTTCCCCTCCCCCACGTACATCATATAGGCGCCCGCGGTGCCGCGCATGATGAAACCGAGGACCAGCACGATCATCCCCTGGCCGCCGACGTAGGTGAGGAGATGCCGCCACATATTCAGCGCGTGCGAGACATGATCCAGATCGAGAATTAATATTAGACCGGTGGTGGTGAAGCCGCTCATCACGTCAAACATGCAATCAAGGTATGAAGCGAAATGGCCGCTGAGACAGTGCGGTATCGCGCAGAGGATCGTCGCGAGGAACCATGAGAACGCGGCGATCGCCATCGAGTGAATCCACCTGAGCTGCCCGCGCGACCCTCTCCCGAGCGCGAGGAAGAGGATACCGCTCATCAGGCATGCGTTGAATCCTATGATAAAATCGGGGATCGGGCTCCATTCGCCGCAAAAGAGTGCCGTGACAATGGGGATCGCAAAGAGCAGCGCGATGCCGCAAAGTATCTTGCCGGTATGGCTGCTGATCAACCGAAAGTCGTTAGCGGAGGCGCTCGGAATCATATGGCCAATCTTGCGAGAAGTATGATGCTCAAAAAGATCAACATCAGGATAGCGATATAGGAAACCTCGGCGCCAACGCCGACGGCCGAACAAACGATATGACGCCACACCATTCTGAAACCCTCAAAACGCATCATCCACCCTTGAGAAGCCGGCGAAATGCCTTCTCATTCTCCGCGGTCACGATCGCAAGGACATTGTCCCCGCCCTGTAGGACGGTATCCCCCTGTGGCACAATAATATCCTCGCCACGCACCACGGATGCGATGATGCACTTCGGTGGTATCGAGAGATCCTTCAACTGCTTCCCCACCAGCGGCGACTGTTGCGAAATAATCCCCTGGACAACGGATATCTTCCCCTCTTTGTATTTGAGCAGTGTACTGATATCCTCGAGGTCGACCTCCTTGTCAATGAGTTGCGCGATGATGTCGGTGGCATTGATCAGCACATCGACTCCCAGTTTTGCGAGTGCCTCTTCGTTACGGGGATCGTTCACCTTCGCCACAGTCCGGGGAACTGAAAAACAGGTCTTGGCAACCTGGCATATGACCAGGTTGTCCTCATCATGGCCGGTCAGGGCCACGAGCACCTTGGCGCGACCTGCCTGCGCCTCTTCGAGGTAACGCGGCTCGCAGGCATCCCCGTGTATCACGATCACGTCCCGGAGGATACCCGCAATCCTTTCACACTTGGCCTTATCCTTCTCTATTATTACCACCGCATAGCGTTTATTGGCGAGATGCCTGGCGAGGGAATAGCCCACCTTCCCGCCGCCGCAGATGAGGACAATCATCTCATTCCTCCGTCTCGAACATGCTCTTGATCCCCTCAACGCTGTCGTTGCGGACGATCCCGATGAGCATGTCCCCCGTGCTCAATCTGGTCGCGGGTGAGGGTATGATGGGGTTGTCTTTCTTGATGACCGTTGCAATCAAGAATTCATTGGGGATATTGAGATCGGCGACGGGCTTGCCGTCGAACTTCCCAGGGACCGTAAGTTCGATAATGCCCATTCCCCTGGTTTCGATAAAAAAGCCGGTGAAGCGGCGTTCAACCAGCTTATCCCTGATCATCGAGGCAAATAATGTTGTTCCGCTGATGACCTCGAGTCCCAACCGCTTGAATACCTCGGCCCTCCGCGGATCGTATAAGCGCGTGATGACTCGCGGAATTTTGAATATCTTCTTGGCAACCTGGTAGGTCATGATATTGGTGTTGTCGCCGTTTGTCACGACCACCAGGGCGTCGGCGGATTCTGCGCCGGCCTTTTTCAGCACATCGAGATCGAAACCGTTCCCCTCGATCATCATCCCGTTGAAGGTGTGCCCCAGTTTATGGAGCGCCTCCGGGATTCGATCGATAA
>JAPLCY010000311.1 GCA_026391995.1 Candidatus Auribacterota bacterium | reverse complement strand
CATCCCGGAGCCCCCGACGACAACAGGCACGCCACCTCGCGCGCGCAACTCGCTGATAGCCGTGGATGCAAGGGCGACGTACCGCGCCACATCAAAGTGCTCTCCCGGATCGATGCAATCGATCAGGTGGTGTGGTATCCCGGCGCGATCGGCGGCTGACGGCTTCGCGGAGAGTATGTCCAGGCCGCGGTAGACCTGCATGGAGTCGGCCGAGACGATCTCGCCGCCAAGCATCGATGCCAGCTCGATGGCGACTGCGGATTTGCCGGCCGCGGTGGGGCCGATAATGAAGAGAACGTCCATCTGCGCGCGAGAGGTATCCATTTCAGGGCATTACATTGTACCGTAAATCGCACGTAATGTTGAGCAGAGACCATGGCGAGGGGGGAGGGGATAATGTGGGAGCTCCCCATAAGTGACCCAGTACCTCGCGGCAACAAAATAGTCTTGATTTTTCGCCTTGAATGAGAGACTATGTGATCGAACCTACAATCCCCAAGGGGGAGGAGGCGTCATGAAGAAGTTAGTGGTTGCGGTGGCATTCCTCGCCATCGCGGGCATCCTGTGCGCGCAGGATCTTCCGCAGGCCGAGAATCCAGAAAGCGCGGCTCCCGCTCCGGCAAGCGCCGTGGTGAAGGAGGCTCCGGCAGCAGTAGCCCCCGCGGCAGTGGTTCCCGCGGCAACAGAGGGAGATTTCTGCGCGAAGGTGAGAAAAGAAGGCGATGTCGAGAAACTAGGGAAGTGCCATAAGAAAAGCTGCAAGTTTTTCCCGAAGGGCAACGTAACATGCTTCCCGACTGCCGATGCCGCCAAGGCCGCAGGAGTTTCCGGCTTCTGCAAGCTATGCTGCAAGGATCAGCAGCCAAAGAAGGTTCAGGAGTAGACGCTTTAGCTAATCCGTTTTCGCGTAAGTTGTTGAAATAAAAATATCCCCTGTGCTTTTCACGTGCTGTCGTGAACATGGGGGATATTTATTTTTATCTTATTCTTGACCGATATATCGGCTAATACATCTGCAATTATGCCCGACCGAATTTTTTGTTCAGCTCGGCCACGCTCATCCGGATGATTGTCGGCCGGCCGTGCGGGCAGGTGTGGGGCGTTTCGCAGCGATGGAGGTCGTCGAGGAGGCGCTGCAAGCTCTCGCCGGTGAGCGGGTCGCGCCTCTTCACCGCGGCGCGGCAGACCTTTCGGGCCACAAGGGCGGCCAGCTCGTCTCGCACGATGCGCGTCCTCCCCTCCTCCATGAGCTCCCCCGCCACGTCGCGCAATAATCGTTCCGGGTCAATGGCGCCGAGGCAGGCGGGGAGATGTTCGATTTTCACCGCGTTCCCACCGAACGGCTCGACACCGATCCCAAGCGTCTTGAATATCTCCAGGTAGTCGCCCATGAGGGCATACTCGGCCGCCGAGAGCTGCACCATCGAGGGAATGAGGAGGCGCTGGACGTCGCCCGACCCCTTGCGGGCGATCGCCATCACCTTTTCAAAAAGGACGCGCTCGTGGGCGGCGTGCTGGTCCACGATCACGATGCCGCTCTCATCCTCGCAGATCACATAGAGCCTGTGCGCCTGGCCGAGGACGCGCATCCCTCTCCGCTCCCCCGCGTCACGATCGCCGCTTCCCCACGGGAGCGATTCCTGACCCGTTCCACCTACAGGGGGGAACGGGATGGCGGGGGGGATGCGATCGAACACGCCCGGGGTTTCCCGTGTCTCGTAGCGGGACTGGCGATCCGCCACCGGCATCCCTATCGGGCTGGCAGTGCGGAGGGCCAGGGCGATCGCATCGCGCACGATCTCCCGCACACGGGCAGCGCTCTTGAATCGCACCTCGCGCTTGGCGGGATGGACATTGACATCGACCTCGCGTGGCTCGATATCGAGGAAAAGGAACAGGAGCGGATAACTCCTTGCCGGCACCACCCCCTCGCAGGCGTCGGACACGGCGAAGCTGAGGATCCTGTCCTGCACGGGCCTACCGTTGACAAAGTAATACTGCCCCGTCCGGTTCCCGCGCGTGACCTCAGGCGCGCTCACAAAGCCGTGGACCACGATCCCTCCCCCGCCGCCGCTGAATGGACAGAGCGATTTCACAAGTTCCGGGCCGAAGAGTGCGGCGATGCGGTCGAGCGGGCTGGTCGCAGCCGGCGCCTTCACGAGCTCCTCGCCGTTGGCGGTGAGGGTATAGCCTGCGGCGGGGGTGGAGAGCGCCTCGCAGAGCACTATCGCGGCAATCTGCGAGAGTTCGGCGCGGGGTGATTTCAAAAACTTGAGCCTGGCGGGCGTGTTGAAGAAAAGGTCTCTCACTGCCACTTCAGTGCCGTCGGGGGCCCCGGTCTCGCGGGCCTCCCCAATCCTTCCGCCCTCGACGGCGATCCGCGTCCCCGCGAGGGCCCCCCGCTCTTTCGTGGTGAGCTCCATCCGGCACACCGCGGCGATGGAGGGCAGCGCCTCGCCGCGAAAGCCGTAGGTGGTGACGGCGAATAGATCGGAGGCGTCCGCGATCTTGCTCGTGGAATGCCGCTGGAGGGAGATGAGCGCGTCCTCCCTCCCCATGCCCGAGCCGTTGTCGCGGACGCGGATCATCGCGGTCCCTCCGCCGCGCACCTCGACGGCGATGTCGGTGGCGCCGGCGTCGATCGCGTTCTCGACGAGCTCCTTCACCACGGAGGCCGGCCGTTCGACCACCTCGCCGGCGGCGATCTTGTTCGCGACGGCCTCGGGCAATACCCTAATCCTTCCCACGGCATTTCTCCTGGAGAATCTTGAGCTTGTAGAGCGCCTCTATCGGCGACATCCGGTCGATATTCAGGCCCTTGATCTCCTCGACGACGGGTTCTGGCCGCGTCTCGAAGAAGTTGAGCTGCTGGGGCCTCGGCCCCGCGGACGCCCCCTCCGGCGCCGGCAGGCGGTCCTCGCGTATGCACCCGGCCTCGAGGGCGTTGAGAATATCCTTGGCGCGCTCGATCACCCTCCGCGGCAGGCCGGCGAGTCGGGCCACGTGGATCCCGTAGCTCTTGTCGGTGCCGCCGGGGACGATGGTGCGCAGGAAGATGATCTCGTCGTTCCACTCGCGGACGGCGACGTTGTAGTTCTTCACGCCGGGCAGATTCATCTCGAGCTCGGTGAGTTCGTGGTAGTGCGTGGCGAAGAGGGTGCGCGCGCGGACCCTGCTGTCGTTGTGCAGATACTCGGCGACCGTCCAGGCGATGCTAATGCCGTCGAAGGTGCTCGTCCCGCGTCCTATCTCGTCGAGCACGATGAGGCTCTTTCCCGTAGCGTTGTTGAGGATATTCGCGGTCTCGTTCATCTCCACCATGAAGGTGCTCTGCCCGCGTGCGAGCTCGTC
>JAPLCY010000058.1 GCA_026391995.1 Candidatus Auribacterota bacterium | reverse complement strand
GCTTAATCCTTACCACTTGATCCCTAGCGCTTGTTTATCAGCGCCGCGGCGTAACCCGCCCCGAATCCGTTGTCAATATTCACCACCGTGACGCCCGCCGCGCAGCTATTGAGCATCCCCAGCAGCGCTGCGACCCCCTTGAAGCTGGCGCCGTAACCGACGCTCGTCGGCACCGCGATCACTGGCGTGCCGACAAGTCCGCCCACCACGCTCGGCAGCGCTCCTTCCATCCCCGCGGCGACGACAATCACCCGCGCGCGGGAGAGTTCGGGCAGTTTGCTGATAATCCGGTGGAGCCCCGCCACCCCCACGTCGTAGAAGCGCCGCACGGCATTTCCCATGATCTCCGCGGTCACCGCCGCCTCCTCGGCGACCGGCGCATCCGCCGTCCCTGCGCTCACCACGGCGATAAAGCCCTTTGCCTTGCGGAGCTTCCGCAGCTCCACGGTGACCACTCGCGCGCGGCGGTGGTACACCGCGTTCGGGAACTGCTGCCGGAGTTTTTGATAGACCTCCTCGCCCGCGCGCGTGGCGAGCAGATTCTCCCCCGTCGCGCAGATGTGTGCTGCGATCTGCACGATCTCCTGCACCGTCTTCCCCTCGCAGAAGATGACCTCCGGGTATCCCTGCCGCAGGGCCCGGTGGCGGTCCACGGTGCTGTGCCCGATCTCCTGGAAGGGAAGATGCCTGAGCCTCTCCATCGCCTCCGCGACCGTGATCCTCCCGCGCGCGAGGCCGTTAAGCACTTTCTTAAGAAGTACGGGATTCATCTGTTCTCCGTCAGCACAATCTTAAGCCCGGGGCAATATCGAACGATAAGCCATCGCCATCCCCCCCGTCGTATTTCCGCGCCGCGAGGGCCGCGACCATGACACCGTTGTCGGCGCAATACCGCGTGGGGGCGGCGATGAGCGCGCGGCCATGCGCCTCCGCCTCGGCGCCGAGCGCCGCCCTGAGCGCCCTGTTCTGGGCCACCCCTCCGGCGAGGAGGAGGCATCGCGCACCCGTTTCCTCCGCGGCGTCCATTGCCTTCCGCACCACCACCTCGACCACCGCCTCCTGAAAGCCGCGCGAGATACGGCCCACCTCGGTGTCGGACAGCGGCGCCCCTCCCCGGGCTTTCAGGCGGTAGAGGACGGCGGTCTTCAGGCCGCTGAAACTGAAGCTGAGATCGGCGCTGTCGATGAGCGGGCGGGGGAACCGCTCCGCCCCCGCGGCATGGAGCGCGCGGGCCTCGATGGCGGGCCCGCCGGGGAAGGGGAGCCCCATCATCGAGGCGACCTTGTCGTACGCCTCCCCCACCGCGTCATCCACCGTCTGCCCCAGGAGCCGGTAGCGGCCGACGCCGTCGACCAGGGCAAGCAGCGTATGTCCTCCGGACACCACCAATGCCACCGCCGGGTACCCTATCTCGCCGGCGAAGGCGCACGAGAATATGTGCGCCTCGATATGATTGATCCCCACGACCGGGATACCGAGTCCGTACGCCAACCCCTTGGCGAAACTCACCCCGGCAAGCAGGCACCCCGCGAGCCCCGGCCCCCTTGTGACGGCGACCAGGTCGATCGCCCCCCGTTCGATGCCGGCATCCACGAGCACCTTCCCGACAAG
>JAPLCY010000176.1 GCA_026391995.1 Candidatus Auribacterota bacterium | reverse complement strand
ATTCTTGAATGTCTCAACATTGCTGTTTACGACACCCACGTCCAGCGGCAGGCCGCCCTCGGGGATCACCCGTTTCGTCACGTCGTAGACCAGCACGAATTCGTCCCCCGCCGGGTAGTTGTTCTCGAGAAAGACAAGCTCGACGTGCCCGCGTTTCTTCAACACCCGGCGGAACGCCGTGACGGCGTCCTGGTACTTTTCCTTCAAGGCGATGATGCCGCACCCGGCGCCGGTGGCCTTCATCACGAGCTCGACCCCTTTCACCACCGCATCGGCATCGCGCGACATGAGGTACTGGTCATTGTGGAGGAGGGGTTCGCACTCTGCCCCGTTGGCGATCACCCACTCGACGCGGGCGTCTATCTTTTTCCAGGTGGGGAAGCCGGCGCCGCCCGCGCCGACGACGCCGGCCTGCCTGACCTTGTCCACAAGCGTTGCGGTCATATCATAGCCTGCATGGGTGAGGACACCGGACGCGGCCCGCGGGTGCGGTAGATCCCCGATCCTGGCAACCCCTTACACAATCCTGAAATAATCCACGAGGGTGCAGCGGCGGACCCGGGTGAAGTCCTTGGCGGAGGTGAGCCCTTCGCCGGTCGGGCTGGCGATGGTGAAGGAGGTGTATCCCTCCCCGCCGAGCCCGAGGCCCGCGTAGTTCGGCCCGTTTTTGACGAAGATTGAGCAGCCCACGAGACGAGCCATCTTCGAGAGCTTCTCGATATTCCGCGAGAACATCGAGGCGGTGTGGCGATAGCCGTGCTCGACCTCGAGCGCGAGGCTGATTCCCTCATCAACGCCCTTCACGCGCGTGAGGGGCATCACCGGCATGAGCTGCTCGGTCCAGAGGAGCGGATGGTCCCGCTCGACCTCCACAAGGACGAGGCGGCACTCGGGGGGGGCGCTGATGCCGAGCTCCTTGAGGATGAGCGCCGCATCCTTGCCGACCCACTGCTTGTTGACCACGCTCTCGTGCGGCGCGTCATGGCGCTCCTTGATGACCAGGTTCGTGAGGCGCTCGATGTCGCGACCCGTGAGCTCGTGCGCGTGGTGGCGCTTCATTTCGCTTTTCAGGGCGTCGGCGACGGGATCGACGACGATGACCTCTTTCTCATCCACGCAGATGATGTTGTTGTCGAGGCTGGCGCCCGCCACGATATCGCGCCCCGCCCTGGCGATATCCGCCGTTTCGTCCACGACGATGGGCGGGTTCCCGGGGCCTCCGCAGATAGCCTTCTTGCCGCTGTTCATGGCCGCGGTCACCACCCCGCCGCCGCCGGTCACTACCAGGAGACGGACTTTAGGATGCGTGAACATCTCCTGGGCGGATTCCTGGGTGGGGTTGGCGATACAGCAGAGGAGATTGCGCGGTCCGCCCACGGCCGTGATCGCCTTGTTGAGGAGGCGCACCGTGTAGGCCGAAACCTCCCTGGCGGTCGGGTGGGGGTTGAATACCACGGCGTTTCCGCCGGCGATCATCCCGATGCCGTTGCAGATGATCGTCTCGGAGGGGTTCGTGCAGGGGGTGATCGAGCCGATGACGCCGTATGGCG
>JAPLCY010000060.1 GCA_026391995.1 Candidatus Auribacterota bacterium | reverse complement strand
TGGAGTTTTTCCGGTAGCGCGCCAGCAGGCCGATAACCGGGATGTCCCCGAGGATGGGCACCTTCGTCTCCTGCGTGGTGTAGGAGTCGCTGATCATGCCGCTGATGACCACGGTGTGGCCGTCCTTGACGTTGATCACGGTGGAGGTCGCCCGCTTCAGCGTGGCGGGGGTGAGGGGCCCCGTGATGTCCGCGAGCGACACGCCCACGAGCTGCTCGATCGACTGGTCGACCTCGAGGCGGACGAAGCGGTCCTTGCTAATGTGGGGTATGATCTTGAGCTTGACCCCGACGTCGCGGTAGTCGATCTGCTGAATGGTGTCGGTCCCGGTCGTGCCGGCGCCGGTGGTGAGCGTGGAGGTGAGGATCGGGACCCTGTCGGCCACCTCGAGCGAAACCTCCTCGTTATCCGAGGTGAGCACCTGGGGCGCGGAGAGGACGTTGATATCGGTGTCCGCCTCGAGGGCATTCAGGAGCACGCTGAACGGCCCGATGAAGTTCTCCGTGCTCTCGGGCGCGAAGACAAAGCCGAGGTTCGCGCCCGCGCCCGCCGAGAGGGGGTACCCCTTGTCGAGGTCGTCGATGATCAGCTGGCGGAGGGAGGGATCGAACTGGCTGCCGCCCCACTTCTGGATATTATTCCACCCCTTCTGGCCGCTCTTATCGGGGGTGAAGTCGAGTCCCTTGAGGGTCTGGGCCTGGAACTCCGCGGAGAGCGATTTGCCAAGGTCAACCTCCGTGACGATCACCTCGACCATCACCTGGTCGCGCGGGATGTCGAGGTCATCGATGATGTGGATCAGGAGATCGTAATCCTGCGGCGCCGCGTCGATGATCACAGCGTTGATTTCAGGGTAGCTGGTGACGGTGATCTGCGGCATCCCCTCCCCGGTGCGGGCCGAGGTGATCGATTGCAGCACGCTCGCGACGTCATCGGAGTTTGCGTAGGAGAGGCGCCTTACCTTCACCCGGGTGCTGCTTTCCGGCGCCGCGCGGTCGAGCTCCTCCACGAGGGCCAGCACGCGCTCGGTGTCCTCGGGACTGGCGACGATGATGAGGGCGTTGGTTCGCTCGTCGGCGAAGAGCTTGATCGCCTCATCGCCGCCCGCGGCCGCGGGTGGGGGCGCGGTCCTGCCCACCGTCCGGCGCCGGGGCGCAGCCGCGGGGCGCGCCCCCCCGCCCTTGCCCTGGATGATTGCGAGGATCTCCTCGGCGAGCACGCTCGCGGCCGCGTACTTGCACGGCGCGACGGTGATAGTGGATTCAAGGGCCGGGATGTCCACCTCGTTCATGATCTTCATGAGCCGGTCGAGGTTGGAGATCGCGTCGGAAATGATGAGCATGTTCGTCGGCGGATACGGGATCACGCTGGCGGAGGGGCCGGCGAGGGTCTGGACCAGGCGCTGCACCTCGTTCAGGTCGGCGTACTGAAGGGTGACGATCTGGGTGACGAGGGTATCGTCGGGGCTCCGCTCCTCGATCATTTCCTCGTCGGCGAATTCGATCGGGCTCTTCACTGCGTCGCGGCGTGGGACGATCTTGATCAGTTCCCCCGAAGGAACGGTCGCCAGGCCGCGCACGTCAAGCAGCGACTCGAGGACCCGGGGCAGGGCATCGACCGGTATCTTGGTGGGGGACATCACGGTGACCGTCCCGCGCACCCCCTCGCTGAGTATGTAATTCTTGCCGGTGATCTCGCTGATGAGCTTGATTACGTACTTGATGTCGACATTCTCAAGGTCGAGCGAGACCAGTTCCTGGCCTTCTTCCCCCTCTCCGGTCTCACCGGTCGTGGGGGAGGGCGCCGCGCCGGGCGCAGCCTCCGGCGTGATGAACGGGACGGGCGGCTGAGAGACGGGTGTGGAGGACGGCTGGGGGGCAGGGGCGGGGGACGGCTGGGGGACGGGGCCGGAGGGCGTCACCTGCAATGCGCCGCGCTGCAGCTCCCGCCTCCGCGCGGGGAGGGAGCCGCTCCGCGAACGCCTGTATGACGATGGGGTAAACGATGGCGCGACCGGCCCTGTGCGCCCGGGGGACGACGGCCCCCCGGCGGGATCATCCTGCGCGACAAGCATTCCCGCCGAGGCAAGGACGCATATGCCAAGCGCTGCCGGGAACCTGGTGATCGCAACCATTGGCCTCATGACACACACACACCGGCATTTCATATCCCCATAGTGTACCACACCGGGCCTCATGGGGTGCTCAACCTTTTTCCATCGCCCCCCTTGAGCAGCGGATTCTGGTCGCTCGGGTAGAGTTCGATCGTCTCGAGCTGCCCCTGCCGATCGAGGGTGATGCTGGTTCTTGTGATGGTGACGATCTTGGCCCCGTCGGTATCGGGGATTATATCATGGAGACGGTAGTAGTCGGTCTTCTTTGTGCGCTTGTTGTTGACGATGGCCTTCACGCTCCCGGTGCGGGGCGAGGTGAGGGCCCCCTGGAACACGAGCTCGAGCTTGGGCAGCGGCGGCACCGTGGGCGTGG
>JAPLCY010000161.1 GCA_026391995.1 Candidatus Auribacterota bacterium | reverse complement strand
AATTGTCAAGGATAAAGATTTGACCCCCGAACCCTGACCTGTCAGATAATTCCACCGGAGCGCATTGTTTCGATCTCGCTGTCGGAGTATCCCAGCCCTCTGAGCACCGCCCCGGTGTGTTCCCCCAGGCGCGGCGGCGGTCCGGCGATCGCCCCCGGTGTGTGAGAGAGCTTCACCGGGATCCCCACCTGTTTGAGCCCGCCGAGCACCGGGTGCGTGACGGAGAGGACCATCTCGCGCGCGGCCGTTTGCGGATTCGAGAGTGCCTCGTCGATGCCGAGGATTGGTCCGGAGGGGATCCCTTGTTGTTCGAAGAGCTTCAGCCAGTGGCCGCTTTCCCTGCCTTCGATCACTGCCTGGATGCGAGGGAAGAGCCTGTCCCTGTTTTTGACCCGGCTCGGATTCGTGGCGAAATCGGGGTGGTTGACGAGGTCGTCCAGCCCCAGCAGGGCGCAGAACTTCTGCCAGAGGCGGTCGTTGCCGACGGCGATGTTGATGTAGCGGTCACCAGCCCTGAACGTTTCGTAGGGCGAGATCGTGGGATGCTGGTTCCCCTTGCGCGCCGGGGCGACGCCGGTCATGAAGTAGATGCCGGCCTGGAAGCTCAAGAGCGCCGTCTGGCAGTCGAGCATCCCCACATCGACGAGCTGTCCCTTCCCGGTCTTCTCGCGCGCGTAGAGGGCGAGGAGGATCCCCTGCGCGGCGTACAGCCCCGCGACCAGATCCGCCTGCGACACGCCAACCTTAAACGGCGGGCCCGACGGATCGCCGGTGATACTCATGATCCCGCCGAGCCCCTGGATGGCGAGGTCGTAGCCGGGCTTCGAGGCCCAAGGGCCTGTCTGGCCGAAGCCGGAGACCGACGCGTAGATCAGCCGCGGATTGATCCTTGACGCCGCGTCATAATCTAAGCCGATTTTCTGGAGCGTGCCCGGCCTGAAGTTCTCGACAAGGATATCGGATTTCTTTATGAGGCGGGTGATGATCTCCCTGCCTTTTTCGGACTTGATATCGAGCGTGACACTTTTCTTGTTCCGGTTGACACTCAAAAAATACGCGCTCTCGCCCCTGTCGAAGGGAGGGCCGAAGGCCCGGGTGTCATCCCCCTTCCCGGGCTGTTCGATACGGGCCGGCGAGGACGCGGGTGAAGTCCAGGATCTTGATCCCCTCAAGCGGTTTCATATGGAGCTCCTTCAGGTTCCATTGCCATGGGATTACACATTATGGTGCATGCCATTTCTCCGGGCAAGGGTAATCCGTAAGGGTTCCCAGGCTTTACTCGCCGCTGAATTACCATTATAATAAGGAAGATCGAATAGTGCCTCGGTTTCGCGGGGTGTGCACACCCCTCACCCTTTCTCCGCCGGAGGCGCCTGCCTGCCGGCAGGCAGGGACAAGCCTCAAGCTCGCTCGCCTATGGCGAGGGGGGAGGGAATTTGATTGCTATATACCCCGCCCCTTGGGGCTGGGAGATTCATTGAGGCCCCCCTGCAACTGAGGCCGTACAAGATCGACAGGAGATGGCGCGGCATATGCGTCTTGAAATACGTTTATTCGGCGATGAGGTTCTCAGGCAGAAGGCCGTCGGCGTGGTCAAGATAACGCCGGAGATCAAGGCCCTCGTTGAGAACATGTTCGAAACGATGTACTTCCACCAAGGGCTCGGCCTCGCCGGGCCCCAGGTGGGGGTGCCGCTGCGGATCACGGTGATGGACATTCTCCAGGAGGGGACGGGCAGGATCGCCATGATCAATCCGGCGATCCTCGATACGGGGCCGTGCGAGACGATGGAGGAGGGGTGCCTGAGCTTTCCCGAGGTCGTCGTGCCCGTGGAGCGGGCGGCGACGATCACCGTGGAGTTCACCACGCCCGGCGGGAAGAGAAAGTCGGCGAGGATGTCAGGCGTCGCGGCCCAGGCCGTGCAGCATGAAATTGACCACCTGGACGGCGTCCTCCTTGTGGACCATATGGGCGCGGCGCGGCGGGCGCTGTTGGCGGGCAGGCTGCGGCGGCTGCGAGCCCGCGGCGCGAAGGGAGAGCGGCGATGAGGGTGCTGGTGACGGGAGGGGCGGGCTACATCGGC
>JAPLCY010000262.1 GCA_026391995.1 Candidatus Auribacterota bacterium | reverse complement strand
TGCAGATCTCGCGGCTCTCGGGCGTCGAGACGACATAGCGGACAAGGCTGTCTCCGTACTCTCCCTTGAGCTCGTAGATCGACGAGTCCCTTCCCGTCCGGATCAGCTTGAGATATTCCACATCCTACCTCGCGCCCCTCTTCTCGACCGTGACCTCTGTCGGCAGCGTGACGAGGAGCGCCTCGCGTGTCCCCGCGGGCCTGGCGATCCTCACCAGCCGTCCGGTGATCTTCAGCCCGTCACCCCTGAAATATTCCCCGCGCTGCGAGCCGTCATAGACGATCAGATCAAGCGGCGGATGGGCCTTGCGATCGATCGTCACCCGGTCGAGCCCCAGCACGGCGGGCAGGTAGCCCGTGTGCAGATCGTTCGACACGACGCCGTGCGCCTCGACCGGCCCCTTGATGACATTCATGGTGAACGTGGTGAGCGGGATTTCATCGCGGCGCGAGTATTTGAAGAACGGGCAGATGACCGTTCCCATGTGATGAAAGCGGAGGGGCCACGTCTTACCCAGCTCGTAGCATTCGCGTGCCGGTTCTTTTTTCTTGAGGGCGCGTATCCTTTCAATGACCGCGAAGTTCTCCCGCACGCTGCCGAAGAAGATGACGTCCACGTCCTCGTGCGGCTCCACGAAGTAGCCGTAGGCCAGCGAGCCGTTGCAACCGATCCGATCAAGGGGTATGCCGAGGAGTTCATCGAGCGACCCGACCACCTCTCTCAGCCGGGGGGATTCGCCCATCAGGATCTTCAGCGATTTCTTCGCGTCGAAGAAACCCCGCATGTCGTTCAGCAGATAGTGGCTGAAGTGGTCCGCGTACGGGGGGCAGGGAGGGCGCGTGGCGAGCTCGGGGAAGAGCTCCTCCTGGCGGCGCACCTGCTCCTTGTAGGGGACGATGACGAGTGTTCCGTTCTCGTAGCGGCGGTGCGTCCAGTTGAAGTGCCTCCCGAAAATATTGATGTGGCCGTTCGGGTCCGGGTATTTGATCAGACATCCGTAGAGGCCGTGGGGGGGATGGGCATATCCCTCGCAGTAGACGAGCCCCCCCTTCGCGTGGAGAAAGTACATCGCGTCCGAGGGCCCGTCGGTGAGCTGATCTATCGGACAGAGAAAACGCCGTATGGTGGTTTCAAATTGGTCGGGCATGTATAGTCGCTCCATTCAGTGCCGGTGCAGGTTCGTACACATCGGCACAGAATAGCACATCGACAATTCTGGAGCAAGGGGCTAGGGGGGATTTGCCGGCATCTTAATCATATAACCGGATTTTTGTGGTGTGCCGCTTGTGCAAATCCACTATATGCTGCTTCGGAATCTGTTGCAACTTACGGCTTACTCATTCTCTCCCGTACGGCGGTCATGCGCCATCTGGGCAATATTTAACCCCACGAGCCTCGCGATGAGGATGGCCACGAAGAGCTGACCCGAAACCGCCTCGAGGTAGGAGAGGGTCTGCGTCACCGCTGTGTGCGGGACTAGGTCGCCGTAGCCGAGGGTGGTGAGGGTGCAGAAGCTGAAGTAGATGAGATCGGAGAATGAGCCTCCCCACTGTGGCATGACCCTGCCGAACGAGGTGGGATCGATCTCCTCGGTGAGGGCGTAGATGAGCGCCCAGAAGATGCCGAGGAGGAGATAGCAGCTGATGGCCGCGTAGATCTTGTCGCTGTCCATCCGATGGC
>JAPLCY010000016.1 GCA_026391995.1 Candidatus Auribacterota bacterium | reverse complement strand
TTCTTGTAATAATGGATATCATGCCTGAGGGTGAGCAGCAGCGAGCGGAGCGGAGCGAGGCCGACACCGCCGCCGACGATCAGTATCTCTCTGTCCCGGAACGCCTCGAGGGGGTAGCCGCGACCGTACGGCCCGCGCACGCCCACCTGCGCCCCCACGCCCATCCGGTGCAGCGCCCGGGTCACCTTCCCCACGCCCATCACGGTAAGCTCAAGCGGCCCCTCGGTATACTGCGAGGAGGAGGGCGTGAACGGCGCCTCCCCCACCCCGGGCACCGTGAGCTCGACAAACTGCCCCGTGCGGAAGGCGATTCTCCCGTCGGGCGCGAGGGTGAAGCTCTTGATCGCGGTACTCTCCTCGACCACTTTCTCTATCCTGGCCCTAACAGGGAGATACGGATTTTTTGTTGGATCCGCTATGGAGCCACACTGCTTTTTATTATCCATTTTCCACTGATCCATTTGCGCACATTGACCGCACACTAAAGTGTGCGCTACAGTCACCCGCGGTTATCGGCACCCGCTCAGCTTCTTCAGCACCTCGCGCAGGTCTATTTTGCCGATGCACGCCTCGACGCAGCGCCCGCAGCCGGTGCAGCCGTTGACCCCCATCACCACGGGGCCGAAGTGGAGCTTCTTCTCATAGCGGTTTCGAAGGCGCTGGTAAAGCTCCGGACGGGGATTGGCCCCGCCGCCGACCCTGGCGAACCCCTTATACTGGCAGGAATCCCAGTTGCGCATCCGCCGGAACGTCTCCCGGCCGTGATCGGAAAGGAGGAAGCAGTGGCACGTGGGGCACACAAAGTTGCACGCCCCGCACTCCACGCAGCGCGCCGCCTCCTCTTCCCAGACGTTGGATTCATACACCCTCTCCATGAGCTCCTTCGTCTTCCCCCCCCAGAGGTAGCCGCGCATGCGTTGCTGCTCATCGAGCTGCGCGGTGAGACGCTCGCGGTCCTTCACCACCTGCCGGAGCAAGTCCTCCGTGGCGGGGGCGAAAAGATCCCTGTGACGCTCGACCAGTCCCTGGCCGCGCGGGCTTCCCACGTGGATGACATACCCCCCCTCCACCGGGGAGGCGTTGAGATCGAACCCCTTTTCCGGAAAGGGCTTTCCCCCGACACAGGTACAGAAGCATGTCTCTTTGAATGCGGTGCAATCTGAGGATATGATGATGGTGCGCTCGCGGTTCCGCGCATAGAACGGGTCGGCCACCTCTCCCGTGAACACGAAGTCGAGAACGACGAGGGCCTTCAGGTCGCAGCCCTTCACGCCGATCACCGCCTGTGGATTTTGCATGCGCGGCAGCTCCTCAGCCGGGGCGAAATAGTCGCCCACCTTCACGCGCGGCTCGAAGAGAAGGGGCTTGAACGACTGGACCATCCGGTACCGGCTGAACGGCGCGCCGGGAACCATCCCCTCGCCCGCGCGGGTGAGCTGGTAGTCGTCGCCCGATGGCTCGGGATAGTAGAGCGCCGCCGCGCGGGAGAGATCGGCGAGAAATGCGCACCACTCTTTCTCAGTGACAAAATATAAGGGCATGTTGACTACGGCAACACAGGTTGAAAGTTTAAGGTGTAACGCACAGCGTCGCGGCAAAACACGAAACGAACGCGCGGCCTCCGGATTCGGGCGCTAGGACTTAAGCTGTTTCAAAAATCGCTCGATCCGGTCCATGGCCTCTTTCAGGTTTTCATAGCTCGAGGCATAGGAAATCCGGATATACCCCTCGCCCACCCGCCCGAAGGCGGTCCCGGGAACGGCCGCGACCTTTTCCTGCTCGAGCAGCCGGCGGGCGAAGGTCTTCGAGTCGAGGCCGCTGGTTTTGATGGAGGGAAATATGTAAAATGCGCCGTCCGGCTTCGCGCAGGTCAAGCCCATTTGGTTCAGCCGCTGGTGGACCAGCGTGCGCCGCCGGGCGTACTCGCGCTTCATTTCGAGAATGTCCTTCGCGCCGTGCCGGAGTGCCTCGCAGGCGGCCACCTGGCCCGTGATCGGGGCGCAGAGCATCGTGTACTGGTGTATCTTTGTCATCGCGTCGATGACACCCTCGGGGCCCGCGGCGTAGCCGATCCTCCACCCGGTCATGGCGTACGCCTTGGAGAAGCCGTTGAGATAGACCGTCCGCTCCTTCATCCCGGGGAGGGCCGGGAACGGGACGTGCTCGTAGTCGTAGGTCAGCTCGCCGTAGATTTCGTCGCTCAGCACCATCAGGTCGCTCTGGCGCAGCAGGGCGGCGAGCTTCTCGAGCTCCCTCCGGGTGTAGGAGACGCCGGTGGGATTCGACGGATAATTGAGCAGGATCCCGCGGACCGAGCGGTGGAGATGGCGGCGCAACTGCTCCGGGGTGAGCTTGAAGCCCTGCGCTTCGGTCGTCTCGATGTAGACGGGTGTTCCCCCCGCCATGAGCACCTCGGGGCCGTACGAGACGTAGCTCGGCTGGGGGACGATGAACTTCTCATCCCGCTCGAGCAGCGCCCTGACCGCCAGGTCCACCCCCTCGCTCACGCCCACGGTCACGAGGATCTCTGTATCGGGGTCGTAGAGGAGGCCGTGGCGTGATTTGAGGTGAGCGGCAATCGCCACCCTGAGCTCGCGCAGCCCCTTGTTCGAGGTGTACGAGGTGAATCCCTTCTCCAGGGAATAGATGCCGGTCTCTCTGATGTGCCACGGGGTGTCGAAATCGGGCTCGCCGACGCCGAGGGATATGACGTCGTCCATCCCGATGACCAGGTCGAAGAACTCCCTGATCCCCGAGGGGGGCATCTCCCTGACCCGTTTCGCGATTTTGATGTTCATGGTAATGACAGTGTAAAGTTTAAGGTGTAAAGTTTAATGTCCTTCATTGGCGCACACCGTTGCCCTGCCCTGTAACACACCCCAGGCAACCTTCGCGCTACGGGCACACTGTAGCGCCGCACAACAATGCCGCACAATAATGTCACACACCGTGGCGCCGCACACGGTAGCGCACACTTTAGTGTGCGGCGCTACGAGTGTGCGCTACAGTAGGGCAGACTCGTAGGGCAGACTCGTAGGGCAGACTTTAGTCTGCCTGTTACTGCCCTTGATAGCTTGATAGCTCGATGGCTATAACTTCTTTATGGTGTGACCGCAAGCCGCCTGTCCTTCTCCCCCTTGATGAGAATGTCGCCGTCCTCCTTGTATTTCTTCAGGAGGAAATGCGTGACGGTCCCCTGGACATTCTCCATCGGCGCGAGCTTCTCCGCCACGAAATTGCCGATGCTCTGGATGTCATCCCCCTCGACCATGAGGAGGAGGTCGTACCCGCCCGAGAGCAGGGAGCAGCTCTTCACTTCGGGGAAGAGGTAGATCCGCTCGGCAATCCGGTCGAACCCGACGTTCTTCTGCGGCACCGTCCTCACCTCGATCAGCGCGCGCACCGGCCTGCCCGATCTCGGGAGCGCCTCCAGGTTCACCACCGCCTTGTATTTGAGGATGACCCCCTCCTTCTCAAGCCTCTTGATCT
>JAPLCY010000294.1 GCA_026391995.1 Candidatus Auribacterota bacterium | reverse complement strand
CACTTCTACCACCTCTACACCGTCTGGATCGCCCTGTTCAATTCCCTCGGGGGCTTACGACTCTCGCTCTGGGCGACCACGCTCTTCGGTCTCCTCTCGATCGCCGCCCTCTGGCAGCTCGCCCGCTGCATCGGCGGCGCGCGGACCGCGTTTCTCACATGCATGTTGCTCTGTTGCAGCGCGGCAGCGATATGGAGCGCCCGTTTCCCGAACGCCGAGATCGCCGCAACATTCCTGATCCTATCCGGCCTCTTCTTCCTCGCCCGCTACGCGGATGAGGAGCGCTGCCTCTGGGGCTGGCTCGCCGGATTCTGCCTTGCCGAGGCGATGCTCACCGTCTTCACCGCGATCATCCTGCTGCCCCTGGTCATACTGCTTCTGGCATGGCGGAATCGATCGCGCTGGCAGGGGAGCGATCTCTCTATCGTGATCCCCCTCGCCCTCGGCATCACGCACCTCATCTGGCAGAACATGACCGTGTCCCACTCCTACTTCGAACGGCAGATGGAGGTCCTGCGCTCGGTGGGCTTCACCCGGCCGCGGCTCATCGCCTCCGGCACTGTCTTCGCCGCGCTGCTGGTCATCGCGCGTGTCTGGCCCACCTCATCCGCGGCACGCATGAGACGCCTGTTTGGAGACGGACGGGGGCGCGTGCCGGCGGCGGTCGCGCTCGTCCTTCTCTTCTTCTTCGCGCTCTATCTCAGGCCGCGCCTCTCCGGCACCCCCGACGCGAGAAACCTGTCCGAGCTCGGCTGGTTCCTCTATCCCGTGCCGATCGGCCGTCATCTGTTCCCCGCGGGCCTGTTCCTCGCCCTTGCAGGCGCGCTCCTCCTCCTACGGGATGGCTGGACGGGAAGGCGCGGCGTGTTCCTGTTCATCGCGATCCCCGCGATTATATTCGTGCTCTCGAAAAAAATGATTTTCCCCTCGTACCCATGGACACTGCGGCGCTATATGCCCGTCGCGTTCCCCTCGCTCATCCTGTGCATGGGATACGCCCTCGGGCGACTGAGCGGATGGAAAAAGGCGGGCCTCGCCGCGGCGGGAATCCTGACGGCCCTCCTCCTCTGCGCCATGGGTCTCCGCTACGCCCGTTTCGCCCGCCCGACGGATTACGCGGGGACCATCGGCTTCCTCGATGGCCTCGCCTCTTCCCTTGATCGCGGCGGCATCTTCCTCTGCGAGGGGAGCGGCATGGCCGCCCCGCTGGACCTTGCGTACGGTTTCGAGGTGCTGCACATCCTCGGTCAGAGCCCCGAAAAGTGCCGCAGGATCGAGGCATGCATGGAAAAACTCCTGGCGGGCGGCAGGCGCGTCTACTACATATCCCGCGGGGGCTGGCCGATCTCCGCGCGGCTCAACTTCAGCCCCGTCCACACGCAGCCCCTCAGGACCGATCATATCGCCTATGCGATCGGCGCCTACCCGTCGCGCCGGTCCGCGCTTTCAGTTGACGCCCGTGTCTTCCGCGTCGAGCCGCTCACGGGTATCCCCGAAGAAGGCATGCCCGTCCGCCTCATTGATATCGGTGAAGACGCGTTCGGCCTCGCGCACGGCTTCAGCGACCTCATGCCGGTCACCGAAACGCAGGATGGCGAACGGCGCAAGGGCTGGGTGCGCTGGACGACCGGCGAGGGGGAGGCGGTCATCCCCACGTTTGGTTCGCGCGGCGACCTCACGCTCATCCTCAGGATGTCGGCGGGAAGGGAGCGGCCCGAGGACGAGGTGCCGGTCCGTTTCTCCCTGGAAGGAAGCGAGATCGCCTCCGTCCGGGCGGGACGTTCCATGGCAGAATACCATGTGACCCTCCCCGTTCGCGCCCTTCCCGCGGGAACGGCGCGCGCCCTTCTGAAGATCATCTCCCCCGCATGGAAGCCTCGCGGGGCTCAATCCCCGCTCGGGGTATGCATCGATTGGATCAGTGTCGCGCCCGCACACACCTCAACGCAAGGAACGCACAATGAATAGACCCGCCGCCATCATCGTGAGCGCCGTTATCGCCCTGTGCCCGTCGGCCTGCGGCCGCAGGACCGTGATCCTCGAAAATCGCTTTGCAAAGGGCGCCGAGTCCCGCTACTCCCTCACAAGCCGGGGGAGCGGAACCTCACGCGTCAGCGGCATCCCGGGGCAGGCATCAGCCATGGAGTCTCCTTTCACCGTCGACCTGGAGCTCACCTACCGGACGCTGGTGAAAGAGGTGGACCCATCGGGGGCCGCGACGATCGAGGTCGCCTTCGAGCGTTTCATTTCGAAAAACGAGAGCGGCGGGATGCGGATGCGGATTGAGGCGGATGCGAAGGGAGCGCGTCTCATCCAGGGAGAAACCGTCACCGGGGACGCCCCCGGCCTCGACGGGTTGAAGGCGTTCTTCAAGAACCCGACCATACTGAAAATGGACAGGCGCGGACAGGTGCTTTCGGTCGCCCAGCCCTCGGGCGTCGCCGCCATCCTCCCCACCGTGGATCTCGGGAACATGCTCCGCCAGGGGCAGTTCCTCCTCCCCGAGAAGCCCGTCGCCCTGCGCTCCTCATGGCGGGGGAAGA
>JAPLCY010000127.1 GCA_026391995.1 Candidatus Auribacterota bacterium | reverse complement strand
CATACGCGAGAACGACTGCGTCGAGGTGCTCAAGGGCTTGAAGATGGGGGACCTGGTGGCTGTCATGGGGCAGGAGCGCCTCCGCGACGGCGCGGCCGTGAGCGTGGAGGTAGATAAAAGCAGTCCATAGTCCATGGACCATGGGCTTTTGGGGCCATGGACTATCGACTGCGAACTGTTCAAGCGGAGCGAGAAATGAGACTCCCGGAGTTTGGCGTACGCAAGCCGGTCACGAACCTGATGATCTTCTCGGGGATCATCGTGATCGCCTTCTACTCCCTGATGAACCTCGGCGTCGACCTGATGCCCGAGATCGAGCCGCCCGCCATCACCGTCATCTCCATCTATCCCGGGGCCAACCCGGAGGACGTCGAGACGAAGGTGACGGAGCCGCTCGAGAACCAGCTCGCGACCACCCCGGGGCTTGACAAGATCTTCGCGCGCTGCCTCGAGGGCCTCTCCCTCATCACCCTGAAGTTCAACTGGGGGACCAACCTCGACGAGGCTTCCAACGACATCCGCGACCGGATCGACCGCGCCAAGAAGTACCTCCCCGACATCCCCGACGAGATGGATAACCCCTTCATCTTCAAGTTCAACACCGCGATGATCCCCATCCTCTTCACCGGTTTCAGCGCCGACCGCTCCTACCCGGACCTCTACGACATCGTTGACACTCAAGAAGGAGAACTTTACCCAGCCGGCCGGGAGCGTCAAGTACGGCCTCACCGACTACCTGGTGCGGGTCCCGGGCGAGTTCGCGACGCCCGCGGAGATCAACAGCGTCATCCTCGGCACTCGCAAGGGTAACCTGATCTACCTGAAGGATGTCGCGCGCGTCGAGGACAGCTTCAAGGAAGTGACGAGCGACGTCCGGGTCAATCGCAACCCCGGACTGATGATGATTATCCAAAAGCAGATCGGCTCGAACAGCGTCCAGGTCGCGGAAAGGGTCAAGAAAAAGCTCGCGACCCTGATGGACAAGGTTCCCGCCGACGTGCGGATGACCGTCATCATGGACACGTCGGGAGACATCATCAAATCCCTCGACTCCCTGAAAAGAACTGTCTGGCAGGGAGGGATCTTCGTCATCATCGTGGTCTGGTTCTTCCTGCGGCGGTTCATTCCCAGTCTCATCATCGCCCTCACCATCCCGTTTTCGCTCCTGATCGCCTTTATCTACCTGTTCCTGAGCGGGCGCACGATCAACATCGTGAGCCTCTCCTCCCTTACCATCGCCATCGGCATGGTGGTGGACAACGCCATCGTCATCGTGGACAACGTCTACCGCCACATGGAACGCGGGCGGCGCCCGCGAGAGGCCGCCATCTTCGGGACCAGCGAGATGTTCCTCTCCGTGTCCGCCTCGACCGCCACCACGGTGGTGGTGTTTCTCCCGATGCTCTTCATCTCGGGGATCGTCGGGATCTGGTTCGGCGAGCTCGCCATCACGATCACGGTGACGCTCACCGCCTCGCTCTTCACCGCAGTAACGTTCACCCCGATGCTCTGCTCGAAGCTCATGAAAGTCACGTCCCGCATTCAATCGCCGGGTCCGCAGGCCCCGAACGGCGCCTCGCCGGCGGGACTCCTGGACCGGTTCTACAATATATCAGAACGCTGGTTTACCTCGTGGGAAAGCGGCTACGCGAAGGCCCTTGCATGGTGCCTCTCTCGCCGCAAATTCGCGCTTGGCGGCTTTACGGCGGTATTCCTCGCCAGTCTTCTCCTCATCCCGTTCGTGGGCTACGAGTTCGCGCCCGAGAACGACCAGGGCGACATCCGCGCGACGCTCCAGCTCCCGCTCGGCACGCGCATCGAGGAGACGGAGAAGATGGGACGCAGGGTGGAGGATCTCTTCTACCGGCACATCCACGAGCTCCGCTCGATCTACGTCCGGAGCGGCCTCTCCTCTGACATCGGGGCGGTCTTCGGCGACGCGTCGGGCTCCCACGTCATCACGGTGGGGGTGAAGTGCGTGCCGAAGACCGAGCGGAAGCGTTCCATCCAGGATATTGCCAACGCCGTACGCGCGGAGGTGGAAAAAATCCCGGGGATCATGAAGGCCAATTTCACCATCGGAAACCCGATCGGGCGCGCCATTTCCGGTACGGGCGGGAAGGAGATCCAGGTTGAGGTGATCGGCCACTCGTTCGCGGAGACCGGCGCCGTCGCGGAGCAGATCAAGGCGGTCATGGAAAAGGTGCCGGGTGCGGTGGACGTCAGCATCTCCCGCGAGCTCAAGCGGCCCGAGCTCCGCATCGCGGTGAACCGCGAGAAGGCCGCCGCCCTGGGCCTCAACATGCGCACGATCGCCGACACGATCAAGAGCTACATCGAGGGCTCGTCCGCCACGCGATACCGGGAGTCCGGCGATACCTACGACATCTACGTGCGCCTCAACGAGGCCTCCCGTTCGAAACGGGAGGATGTCGAGAGCCTCATCGTCGTCTCGCCCTTCACGCAGAAACAGATCAAGCTCGGGAATATCGCGAAAATCTACGAGACGTTCGGCCCCATGGAGATCGAGAGGAAGAACCGGGAACGGGTCCTGCGGGTGGAGTGCAACACCTTCAACCGGTCCACCGGGAAGGTGAGCGACGACATCCGGGCGGGGATGAAGGCAATCGCTCTCCCCGCGGGCGTCTCGGTCAACTTCGGAGGGCAGGCGGAGGAGCAGTCCGAGGCGTTCCTGAGCCTGACCTATCTCCTCATCCTCGGCACGCTCCTCGTCTACATGGTCATGGCGGCGCAGTTCGAGTCGCTGCTCGACCCGTTCGTCATCATGTTCGCCATTCCCTACACCTTCACCGGGGCCATCCTGGCCTTCGTGCTCACGGGGACGACCTTGAACGTCATGTCGTTCCTCGCGATCGTGATGCTGATGGGGATCGTGGTGAACAACGCGATCGTGCTCATCAGCTACATCATCATCCTCCGTGCGCGCGGCTACACGATGGTCAAGGCGATCACCAATGCGGGGAGGGACCGGCTCCGGCCTGTGCTGAGCACGACCATCACCACGCTCGTGGGACTGCTCCCCCTCGCCATCTCGCGGGGTGAGGGGTCCGAGACCTGGCAGCCACTGGGGATCACGATGATCGGCGGGCTCGGCGTGTCGACGATCGTGACGATGCTTTTCGTTCCGACGCTGTACGCGGTGTTCGAGGAGCGGCTCAAAAAGAACAGTCCATAGTCAACGAAGAGTAGTCCACCGTGGACTATTCGAACGGAGTGAAAATATGAAAATGGTGATGATCTGCTACAACGAGGCGATTGACGACGAGGTGATGGAAGCGCTCGGCGGATGCGGCCTGACGAACTACACCAAGGTCATGGGGGTGTTCGGCAGGGGAACCACCTCGGGGACGCACCTGGGGAACGACATCTGGCCGGGAAGGAACAGCACCCTCTACGTCGTCTGCGACGACGCGCCCGCCGCGCGCCTGCTCGCCTGTGTGAAAAACCTTCGCGCGGAACTAGGGGCGGAAGGGGTCAAGGCGTTCTCGTGGCGGATTGAGGAAGCGACGTAGAAGCAGTCCACAGTCCACCGTCCACAAAATGGTCCAAGGTCCACCATAAAAGCCCTAAATCTGCGGACTGTGGACGATCGACCGTGGACCTCTTTAATGCTGTGGACCGTGGACTTCTTTTAGATGGCCTGCTTCGAGATCAATATCTGGATCCTGTCGCCCACGTTCTCGACCGCGTCCGCGATCTCCGAGATCAGCTTGATCAGGTTCCCGATAATGATCTTCTCCGCGAGGGTGATGTTGACCTCTTGAAAGAGGTGCTTCAGCAGCTTGAACTCGATCGCATCCGCCGCCTGCTCCCGCGTCGAGATCTCCTGGATGAGCGCCATCGACTTCGGCTTGTCGAGGAGCGGCCCCTCCGCAAGCTGCACGAGCGGCTCGAGCGTCGCGACCGCCCGCGAGGTGAGTGTTCTGATGTCGGGATTCATTTCCTGGGGGATCTTCGGCGCCTCGATGACCATCGTCTGCGTCACCGTCTTCGCCCGGTTGGCGATCTTGTCGGTCATCTCCACGATCCCTATGTAGTCCTCCCTGATGAACGGCAGGAATGCGCCCGCGGAGAGCGTGGCGAGGATCTCGCGCCTGCACTCGTCGGCCTCGTGCTCCTTCTTGTGCACGTTGTAGGAGCTGATGTTCGCCTCCTCCACCTTCCCGTCGAGGTACAGCCCGATCGTCGTCTCGAACAGGTCGAGGCACTCCTTGATCTTCTTCAAATGCTCCTTCATGAATTCCTTTACCTGCTGCTCCTTCTTGTCGAAGAACATGGCATTTCCTCCTCTTTTAGCGTATGCCCAGAACGATCGCGATGCCCATCGCGAGCAGCGCGGAGATGACCGGAGACAGGAACCACGCGGAAAAGATGGCCCACAGCTTCTTTGCGTTCACGGTATTCACGCCCCTGACGAGCCCCACCCCCGCGACCGCCCCCACGATCGCCTGCGACGACGAGACCGGGATGTGCAGCTGGGTGAAGAAATGCACGATGAGCGAGTGCGAGAGCACGGCGATGAGGGCGGAGAACGGGTCCAGCGCGGTGATATCCTTGCCGACGGTCCTGATGACGTTCCCCCCGTAGGTGAGCGCCCCGACGGCCATCGCGACGCCCCCGAGAGTGGCGGCGAACACCGCGTGCGCGTGCGTCGGGTCCCCGTAGAGCCCGGCCTGATAAAAGGGCCCGGTCGTCACGACGACGTTGTTCGCGCCCATCGCGTACGCCCCGTAGCAGCCGAAGACGAGGAGGCCGATCTTGTACACCATGTTGAGGAGCACCATGTTTTTCACCGTGCGCTGGATGATCCAGCCGAACCCCTTGACGCCGGCAT
>JAPLCY010000117.1 GCA_026391995.1 Candidatus Auribacterota bacterium | reverse complement strand
TTCGGCGAGAGCCCCCGCCGCCTCTTTCGCCCTGTGGCCCCCTGCATCCACGGTGACCCGGTATTCGTCCTTGCCGACCTCGAAATCGATGTAGTGCGTCCTGCCCGTGCGGGAGGCCTCGCAGCTCAGATAGCGGGCGAGCGCCGAGATGCGGCGGGCGTCGCTGCGCATGCCGCCGCGGATGAGGAAGCCGCCGTAACGCGGCAGGGCGAGGGTGAGCGTGAGCCCGATCAGGATGAGCACCACGCAAAGCTCGATGAGCGTGAAACCCCGCCGCGGCAGGTCATTTGTAGTTGGTGATGTCGTCATCGCCGCCGGGGGCTCCGTCCGGCCCGTACGATTCGATATCGTACTCCTTGTTGTGGGTGCCGGGGAAACGGTAGACGTAGGGACGGCCCCATGGATCCTGCGGTATGTCGTCCATGTACTCGGGCGCGAGCGCCTCGATGGTGGAGGGGTAGGCGGCGTTGTTCTCGAGGTAGTAGTGCTGGATGGCCTGCTCGAAGTTGGCGATCTGGATGCGAGCCGTCTTGGACTGCGCCGGCTTGATGAATTTGAGCAATTTCGGTCCCACGAGCCCGACGAGGAGCCCGAGGATAACCATCACGACCAGCAACTCGATAAGGGTGAAGCCACGCTGATTCCGGGTCATAATATACCGCCTTTCATAAAATCCCAAATCTCAGGGCCCACACACCGAATCCTGAAAACTGCGTACATAATTATAGCGCACACTCTTCACTTTTCACTATCCTCTTGTCACGGCGGTTATTGCACCAGCTGATTCATCTCGAAAATGGGCATCAGGATGGCGAAGACGATGAAGCCCACGACGCCTCCCATGACCACGATCATCGCCGGCTCGAGCAGGGAGACGAGGGCCATCACCCCGTTCTCCACCTCGCTGTCGTAGGCGTCCGCGACATTCTGAAGCATGTCCTCCAGCCGGCCGCTCGCCTCCCCGACGGCGATCATATGGATAACGATCGGCGGGAAGACGCCGCTCTGGGCGAGCGGCTCGGCGATCGACTTCCCGCCCTTGACCGCCTCGGCGGCGTCGTCGATTGCCTTCGCGAGCACCTCGTTGCTGACGATCGTCCTGACGATGCTCATCGCCTTCAGGATGGGCACGCCGCTCGCCGTGAGGATCGACAGCGTGCGTGCGAAGCGGGAGACGGCCAGCTTGCGCACGAGCTGCCCCAGGACGGGGATGCGCAGCTTCATCGTGTCGAGGAAGAGCCTCGCCCTCTTTATGCGGACCACGCGCTTCAGCCCCACGCCGATGCCGATGAAGACGAGCAGAATCGCCCACCAGAACGCCTTCACGAAGCGGCTCACCTTGAGCAGGACCAGGGTGGGGGTGGGAAGCTTCTGCTTGGACTCCACGAAGACCTTGGTGATCGTGGGGACGACGACGGCGAGCAGGATCCCGACGGCGGCGACGGCGATCACCGACATGAAGATCGGGTAGACCATGGCCGATTGCACCTTGTTCTGGAGGGCGAGCGTCTTCTCGCTGAAGACGGCGAGCCGGTCGAGGATGCTGTCGAGCGCGCCCGCCGACTCCCCCGCCCGCACCATGTTCACGTAGAGCTCGGTGAAGACCTTCGGGTGTTTCGCCATCGCGTCGCCGAGGCTGATTCCCCGGTTGACGTCTTCGCGCACCTCGATGATGTGCGCCCTTAACGGGCTGTCGGCGAGCTGGTCCTCGATCGCCTGAAGCGACCGCACGAGGGGGAGCCCCGCCTTGAGGAGGGTGGCAAGCTGGCGGGTGATGATGGCAACGTCACGCTGGCTCACGCGTCGGAAGAGGGTTCTGACGCGGACCTGTGTGCTGAGGCTGATCCCCTTCTCGCCCTGGCGGATCTCCGTGGCGAAGAGGGATTGCAGGCGCAACCTGGCGCGGGCATCCTTGGCGGAGTCGGCGTCGATCACGCCGCTGACCAGAGCACCCCCGACGTCTAGCGCGGTGTATTCAAATGCGGGCATGGTAACTACGGCAAAGAAAGTTTAAAGTGTAAAGTTGAAAAATCAACTACGGCAGAGAGGCTTCAAACATTCTTTGCCGCAGTTCATATCTCAAAAACTTCTTCCTGCGTAATGCGCAGGACCTCTTCGATGGTGGTGACGCCGGCGGCCACCTTGATCGCGCCGTCGGTGCGCAGGGTGAGCATCCCCTTTTCGATCGCCTTCTTCTTGATGACGTTCGACGTGATGCGGTCGAGGACGAGCTGGCGGATATCGTCGTCGATGATAAGCAGCTCGAAGATGCCGCTCCTGCCCCAATAGCCGGTCCCCATGCAGTGGTCGCACCCCTTGCCGCGGTAGACCGCCCCGTCCTTCAGCATCTTTGGTGTCAGGCCGATCTCCCGGAGCGACTCCGCGGGGGGCGTGTACGCCTCTTTGCACTGCGGGCAGATGACGCGCACGAGCCGTTGCGCCATGATCGCGATGACCGAGCTCGAGACAAGAAACGGCTCGACCCCCATGTCGATCAGACGGGTGACCGCGCCGGCGGCGTCGTTCGTGTGGAGGGTGGAGAAGACGAGGTGGCCGGTGAGGGAGGCCTGGATGGCGATCTCGGCGGTCTCGAGGTCGCGGATCTCGCCGACCATGATGACGTCCGGGTCCTGGCGCAGGATGTGCCGCAGGCCGCTCGCGAAGGTGAGGTTGATCTTCGGCTTCACGTGGATCTGGCCGATGCCGGGGATCTGGTATTCGACCGGGTCCTCGATGGTGAGGATGTTCTTGTCCTCGGTGTTGATGCGGCTCAGCGCCCCGTAGAGGGTGGTGGACTTGCCGCTCCCCGTGGGGCCGGTGACCAGGATGATCCCGTACGGCATCTCGATGAGCTTGTTAAACCTCTCGAATTTGTCGTGGGAGAAGCCGAGCTCCTCGAGGCCGTAGAACATGCTCCCGCGGTCGAGGAGGCGCATGACAATCCGCTCGCCGTGGACGATCGGGATCGTCGAGATGCGCAGGTCGATCTCCCGGTCCGGCATCTTGATCTTGATGCGGCCATCCTGGGGGAGGCGCTTCTCGGCGATGTTCATGTTGGACATGATTTTGACGCGGGAGATGATCGCAGACTGGAATCGTTTCGGGGGGCTCAGGGTGTTGTGGAGCACGCCGTCGATGCGGAAACGGATCTTGAGCTCCTTCTCATACGGCTCGATATGGATGTCGCTCGCGCGAGACTTCGCGGCCTGGAAGATCATCAGGTTGACGAGCTTGATCACCGGGGCCTTGTCGTCGATGTCCATCAGGTCTTCGGCGGCCTGTTCGGAGAGGTCGAAGACCTTTTCCCCGCCGCTCTCCTTCTGGGCGTCCATGTCCTCGATGAGCTCCTCCGCCGCCCCCTCGGCATGCTCGTAGACGATATTGATTACGTTGATGATCTCCGCCTCCCTGGCGATGACGGTGCGGGTCTCGCACTCGAGCAGCAGGGTCAGGTCATCGAGCGGCTGGGTGTTAAGCGGGTCGGCGGTGGCGACGATCGCCGCGTCACCCTCGCGCTTCAGGGGGATCACGCAGTTGGCCTGGGCGAAGTTCCGGGGGACCTTCGCGATGAACTCGCGGTCGACCATCTCGGGGGTGAGGGATTTGAGGTAGGGGAGGCCGAACTGTTCGCTGAGCGCGCCCAGGAGGTCGTCCTCCTTGATGAAACCGAGATCGAGGAGAATCTGCCCGATACGCCTGTCGGAGCCCTGCTCCTCCTGCCGGGCGAGCCCCTGGTCGAGCTGGTCGGGGGTGAGCGCCCCGTTCTTCAGGAGGATCTGACCGAGTAGCTTCTTGCTGACCGATGCCATGCCTCGTTCCCTCCCTCTGCGGTGACGTTACTGGCCCTTCCCGGCGTCGCGGGGAGTGCCGGCCTCGCCTGGGGGCGGG
>JAPLCY010000286.1 GCA_026391995.1 Candidatus Auribacterota bacterium | reverse complement strand
CATACCTTGAGGACGGCACCTATATCCCGAACGTCCCCCGCGATAAACTCTGCCCGACCCTCGCCAATCCCAAGAACGTCCTCTGGGTTGATCTCGAGGATCCGACCGAGGATGAGATCGCCATCCTCAGAAACGACTTCGGGTTCCACCCGCTCCTGATCGACGACTGCATCGCCTCCCACAGCCAGCCCAAGATAGACGAGTTCAATGACTATTTCTTCCTCGTCCTCCATTCGTGCTATTTCTACACCGAGAAAGAGACCGCGGATGCGCTCGACATCCGCGAGATCGACATCTTCGTCGGCAAAAACTTCGTGATCACCTACCACAAGGGGCATATCCGCAGCATCAGCACAAATCGCAAGCGGTGCGAACACGGGCCCCAGATCATGTCAAAGGGCGCCGACTTCCTCCTCTACAGCCTTCTCGACGCCCTCGTGGACAATTACTTCCCCATCATGGACACGCTCAGCGAGAGGCTCGCCGAGATCGAGGAGGAAATCCTCACCGACCCGCATCCCTTGCTGCAGGCGAAGATCTTCGCGCAGCGGCGCAACATGGTCTCGTTGAGAAAGATCGTGGGCCCGCAGCGGGAGATCATCGCCCGCTTCATGCGCCCCGGGTTCCCGTTCATCAGCGAGGAGGCCAGGCCGTACTTCAAGGACATCTACGACCACCTCTTCAGGATCTATGACATCACCGAGATGTCACGCGAACTCATCGCCCAGGACATGGAGTCCTACATCTCCTCAATCAACTGGCGCCTCAACGAGACGATGAAGACGCTGACGATCATCGCCACGTTCCTGCTCCCGATCGGCACCATCGCCAGCTTCTACGGGATGAATGTCGAGCTCCCGGAATTCAAGTGGGGGATATGGGGGTATCTGGCCGTCTGGTTCTGGATGATCGTCGCCTCGCTCCTCACGCTGGTGTACTTTAAGAAGCGCAGGATGATCTGAGCCGCGCGGCGACGTCATGGCCGCGGGGAATGCCCCCGCGGCACGCAATCAGCTCCTCACCGGTACGGCGCGACAGTCAGAAGCCTGAACCGCCTCGCCCCTCCTGGTGTAACGATCGAAAACTCCTGGTCGACCCTCTTGGCGATCATCCCCTTCCCGAGAGGGCTCAGGTACGAGATGACGTTCTGCGAGAGATCGGCATCGGCGGGGCCCAGGATGTTGTACTCAATCTCTTCCCCGGTGTCGAGGTCGCGCACCGTGATGCGCGTGCCGATGGACACCGCCTCGCCGGAGATGCGCAGGTCCTCGATAAACTGGACGCCGGTGAGCTGCTCGGCGATCTGCGCGATCCGCGCGTTGATGAGGTTGAGCCTCTCCTTCGCCGCGTCGTAGCCGGCGTTCTCGCGGAGGTCCCCCTGCGCGGCGGCCTCAAGCTTCTCCCGGCTCACGCGCGGGAGCTCCTTCTCTTTCAATCGCCGCGCCTCCTGGATCAAACGCTCGTGCGACTTCCTGGTCATGTAGTTGACGGGCATGGCGTGCACTCCTCTCACCAGAGAGCATCAGTATAACATACGGCAGCTACTCTAAACCTTGCGAAACTGGCCGGCTGGGGTTACCATGTACCCGCACACATGAAACCGACAAGGGTCGCCATAGGGAGGAAGGGGTTCAACTGGTACAGGACCGGGCACGCCTGGATCTATCGCGACGACGTGCGGGACACCGGCGGCGCGAAGTCGGGGGATGTCGTGGATCTCTGCGACGAACGCGGCAGGTTCCTCGCAAAGGCGTTCTACGGCGACCGCTCCAAGATCGCCCTCCGCATCCTCACCAGGGCCAACGAGCCGGTGGACTGCTCATTTTTGCGCCGGCGCATCGAGGAGGCGATCAGGCGGCGGGGCGGCGATCTCATCCCCGACGGCGCATGCCGGCTGGTCTTCTCCGAGGGCGACCTGCTGCCCGGCCTCATCGCCGACAGCTACGCGGGATGGATCGTCCTCCAGGCCCTCATCCCCGGCATGGACTGCCGGATCGAAGGGATCGCCGATATCTTCGGGGAACTGTGCAAGCCCCACGGGATCATCTGCCGGAACGACGCCAGCGCCCGGACGATCGAGGGCCTGCCGATCGAGAAAAAGATGCTCCGGGGAGAGAGGCCCGGCCTAATCGAGGTGCGCGAGGGGGAGATCCGCTATCTCGCCGACCTGTGGGAGGGCCACAAGACGGGGGCCTACCTCAGGCGATCGCCCTGTGCGCAAAGAACATCACCCGCAACGGGATCGGCAACGTCACCCCGCGCGAGGGAAACGCCTTTGATGCCTTGCGCGAGTTCTATCGCCAGAAGGAGCGGTTCGACATGATCATACTCGATCCGCCCCCCCTTGCCCGGAAACGGGCGCACGCCGAGGACGCGCTGCGCGGCTACAAGGAGATCAATCTCCGCGCGATGCACCTCCTCAACCCCGGCGGCATGCTCGCGACATTTTGCTGCTCGCACAGCATCCCGAGGGATCTCTTCATGGATCTGCTCAGGGCGGCGACCGCCGACGCGCACTGCTCGTTCCGCGTGTGCGAGGAGCTCGAACAGGCGAGCGACCACCCCGTCCTCCTCAACGTCCCCGAGACCGTCTATCTCAAGGGCTTCATCCTCCAGAAAGTCTGAAAATTAGGGTCGGACCACGATATCTTTCTGGCGTGGAATGAGATGTGTCTATTTAAGGCCCATAAAAACGGCCTTAGGCTTGATTTTGGGCCTCATTTTCAGCCCCTAACCCTGGTTGACCATTTACGATCTCCTCTCCCGGTCTTGTGGAACCGTTCCCCCCGTGCTACATTACTACAGGGGAATGACACTCCCCCCTGAGGGGGGCGTCGCCGTGCATAGATATAGTTTCCTGCTTCTCGCGTGCCTCGCCATGGTGTGTCCCTCCACCGCCGTGGCCCAGGCCCGGACATTCCCCGACACCCGCGACGGGATCCACGTCTTCTCCGATCAGATCCAGAGCGGCATGACGCCGGCGCAGTACGCGTTCGCCGCCGCCCGCCTCGTCGGTTGTCAGAAGATGCTCCTCGACGACGTGCGAAGCCTGCGGGCCCTCAACCCCTCGTTCATCGTTTTGCACTACCAGCTCGGCTGTGGAAACGGGCAGGAGCCCTTCATCGACGGAAACACCTGGACCTTCGACTGGAGCCTCGTGAACGGCCGCGAGGAGTGGTTCATGCACCAGGGAGGCGCGCGCCTCCACATGGTCGCATGGAACTGGTATCTGATGGATATCGGCAGCGACGGCTACCGGAACTATTGGATCGCCTCCTGCCTCCAGCGGATGCGCGACACCGAGTGCGACGGCGTCTTTGCCGACAGCTTCACGATTGACGGGTATTTTAACGCGCTCTCGCCGGACCATCCATGGTTTACCGACCCCGACCAGTGCCTGGCGAACTGGGTTCCCGCGCTCCAGGCGTACGGCTCATACCTGCACGCGGCGCTGAGCGCGGAGGAATTCTTTTTTCTCCCCAACCTCGGAGGGCTCGTCACGGGCTGGGACACGACCGACTATGCGGATCTCGGCGACGGCGGGATGATCGAGGGGTTCGGCGCGTGGGGGAATGACTCCTACTTCGACCTCGCCGACTGGCGGCTCCAGATGGACAGGACGCTCGCCCTGGCGCGGGCGGGGAAAATCATCCTCTGCCAGTCGTACACAAGCGACGCGGCCCTGAACGAGCGGCTCTTCCTGACCGGCTGCTACCTCCTCATCAAGGGCGCCCGCACCTATTTCAACATGATCGGCGCGGAACACGGAGAGGAGCTGCTCTACTACCCCGAGTACGGGATCCCCATCGGGGCGTACCAGGGCGATATCCCTGCGTCTATCGACGAGCTCTATGACGCGGCCCGGGGCTGCTACCGGAGGGATTACTCGAACGGGATGGTGCTCGTCAATCCCGGCGACGGCGAGGCGGACGTCGCGGATCTCGGCGGCACCTGGGAGCTTGTCGCGGCAAGCGGCGGCGGCGCGGTTGATGATCACGGTCACACGGACGGAACTCTCGCCTACCAGCCCGTCACCGGCGTGCGACTCCCGGCGCACAGCGCCGCGATTCTACTGCGGGAGGCGCCCGACACCCGGCACCGGCTCCAGCTTTCCCTCGACAGAGACAACTTCGCCCGGTCGGAATCGCTCACCCTCCACTGGAGGCTGACGCCGGGGAGCAGCGTCGATCCGCAGGCCGATGCGTATTGCGCGGTGATGGCCCCCGGCGGCGCCCTCTATTTCTACGGCGGCGCCTTCGAAACCCGCGTCCGCCCCATCGCCCGCTCCATGGCGGTCGGGAACGCGAGCGGGAGCGTCGGGCCATTCGGACTCTCGGGAACACGGACGGGTGAATATATCTGGTACGGGGTGCTTGTGCAATCGGGGGGGAATCCATTCGACCGCTCGCTCTGGATCTCCGGCCTCGCCGAGGCTCCGTTCTCGATCTACTAGCACACCACTCAGCGCACTGTGCGTTTCATCGCGCGGGCAACCTCCCGCGACGCGGCGCGCTCCTTGATCGTCTCGCGCTTGTCGTACGCCTTCTTCCCCTTGGCGAGGGCAATCTCGGCCTTGACACGCCCGTTCTTGAAATAGAGGCGCAGGAGGACGCAGGCCAGCCCCCTCTGCGAAATCATTCCCTCAATGCGGACAATCTCGCGCCGGTGGAGGAGGAGGATTCGTTTCCGCAACGGGTCGGGATTCTCGCGCCCGCCGAACTCATAGGGGCTGATGTGGGCGTTGCAGAGAAGGGCCTCGCCGTTCGCGATCATGACGTAGGCGTCGTTGATGGTGGCCCGGTGCCGGCGGAGGGATTTGACCTCCGTCCCCTTGAGGGCAAGGCCGGCCTCGAAGGTCTCGAGGATCTGATAATCGCGGCGGGCCTTCCGGTTCGTCGCGATGAGGGGGCTGGTGTCCATGCGGTGGCGCCGCGCGGCCGGAGAGGCTACTCCTCAACCTCCGCGGACCCCGGCGTGTAATCCTCTTCGAGCTCGACATCGCGGCCGGGAGGGCTGCTCTCGACCTCCGGGGTCATCGCCGGCGCCGGCTCATTCGCCCCGGCATCCGTCCTCTCGAGATTGGCGGTGATGGTAAGGTCGTTGTCCGCCAGGACGCTGATGACACGCGAGTATAGTTTGTAGCCGGCCTTGCGGATCCTGAGGATATAGCTCCCCGCCGGCAGCTTCAGGAGCGAGGTCTTGCCATTGCCGATCAGGCTGTCGTTGATGTAGATCTCGGCGTCCGCGGCTTGAGGATTGCAGGTGATCACCAGGTTGCCGAACTCCTTCTCGGCGAAATCCTCCTTCACGTCGAGGTAGAGGGCGATGAAGCCCTTGTACCTTTTCACCTGCTCGGTAACACCCTCATTCTGGATACTGAACTTCTTGTAGCAGTTTTCGACGGTGATCATTTCGACCTCGTCGTCGAAGCCGCGCTTGCGGCAGGTGATTTCGGAAAGGTCGCGGGCGATGAAGTGGGCCGAGGCATCGCCCTCGTTGATCACCGTGTACTTGTAGGGGGTCCTGCCCACGTAGTGGCCGTTGAGATAGAGGAGCGCACCCTGCGGCATGGAGTTGATCCAGACCTCGCAGATCGTCTTGCTGACTCCGCCGATGCCACCCGAATGCCAGAAGGCGCAGCCGCACAGCAGGCAGGCCGCCACGGCCACCGTTATCCCCACACAACGTTTCATCGGGACACCCCTTTCATGGTCATACACCACAACCGGGGGCTATTCTAACACAAAGCCGGGACGGCGGACAATAGCGGCGCATGAAATGGAAGATGACCGATTATAGAAATTCCCCCGTAGGGCGGCAATACCGCACACCGTAGCGCCGCACAATAATGCCGCACAATAATGCCGCACACTGAAGTGTGCGCTACAGTGTGCGCTACAATGTGCGCTACAGTCCGCCCGCTGTTGCTTTTGGCTTTGATCTTTGGGCCGCAGTTAATGCACGTGCGGATGGGAGGGAAAATGGAGGTAGCAATGCTTGTTCCGGGAGAGGAGCGACTTGAGCACGTCCGACGGCTTCACCTCCGGTATCGCGCTGTCAAACCCGCCCGCCATGGAGGAGAAGACCATCTCCTTCAACCGGTCGATCGCCTCCTCGGCGCAGCGGCC
>JAPLCY010000198.1 GCA_026391995.1 Candidatus Auribacterota bacterium | reverse complement strand
TCGTCTTTATCTTGAACGTGGGGTCTTCCTCTGAAAGCCTTCTGAGCGATTCGAGCAGCTTGTCCCTGTCCGCCTGCGTGCGCGGCTCGATGGCCATCGCAATCACCGGCTCCGGGAAGTTCATGGACTCAAGCACGATCTGGTGCCGCTCATCGCAGAGGGTGTGACCGGTGACCGTCCGGGCAAGCCCGACGGCGGCGACGATCTCGCCCGCGGAGGCCTCTTCCACCTCCTCGCGGTGATTGGCGTGCATCAGGAGGAGCCGCCCGAGCCGTTCCCGCTTCATCGTCACCGGATTATACACCGCCATCCCACGCCTCATGCTCCCCGAATAAATTCTCAGGTACACCAGCTTCCCCACAAAACTGTCCGTCACTACCTTGAACGCCAGTGCGGACAGGGGCTCTCCCCCGTCCGCCTTCCTCTCGACAACCTGGTCCGATTTCGGGTTCATACCCCTCATCGCCGGGATGTCGACGGGCGAGGGAAGGTACGCGACAATGGCGTCCAGGAGCGATTGTATCCCCTTGTTCTTCAGCGCCGACCCGCACAGCACCGGGACGATCTTATTGGCGATGACCGCGCGGCGCAGCGCCGCCTTTACATCGCTCTCCGTAAAACCCTTTCCGGCGACGAACAGATCAAAAAAAGCCTCATCCTCGCTCGCGATCGCCTCAAGCAGCGATTCGCGCGCCTTCCCCGCGACTCTCTTCAATGCCGCGGGGATTTCGAGGGTATCGAACTTCGCCCCGAGCTCCTCATTGTCATAGACGACCGCATTCATACCGACGAGGTCAACCACGCCTTTGAAATCCGCCTCCACGCCGAGGGGCAGCTGGATCGGAATCGCGTTCGCGGCAAGCCGCTCGCGCATCCGCTTCACCGCCCATTCAAAGTGCGCCCCCACGCGGTCCATCTTGTTCACAAACGCCAATCTGGGGATATGATAGCGGTTCGCCTGCCGCCAGACGGTTTCGCTCTGGGGTTCGACACCCTCCACGCCGCAGAACACGGCGATAGCCCCGTCGAGCACACGCAGGCTCCGCTCCACCTCTACAGTGAAATCCACATGCCCCGGCGTATCTATGATATTGATCCGGTAATCTTTCCAGAAGCAGGTCGTTGCGGCCGCGGTGATCGTGATTCCCCGCTCCTGCTCCTCGACCATCCAATCCATCGTGGCCGTTCCCTCATCCACCTCGCCGATCCGGTATGTCTTCCCGGTGTAGTAGAGGATACGCTCGGTCACGGTGGTCTTGCCGGCATCGATATGCGCCATGATGCCGATGTTCCTCATCCGTCCGAGATCCGACGCTGCCATATCCTCACCGTGTGTCCGTGGCGAATTGTGAGTAACCGTACCGAGCGACATAGTACCTTCTATCTACCACTTGTAATGCGCGAACGCCCTGTTCGCGTCTGCCATTTTGTGCGTGTCTTCCCGCTTCTTAATCGACGCGCCCTCGCCCTTGTAGGCATCAAGGAGTTCGTCCGCGAGACGATGACCTTGCCTCCATGTCGGATCGCACCCTCACGATGCGCGACGGGCAAATCGTAAAATAAAAAA
>JAPLCY010000306.1 GCA_026391995.1 Candidatus Auribacterota bacterium | reverse complement strand
TAGCTCTCCACCTGGAAGTCGGTGAGGAAGCCGTAGCTTAACTCCTTGCGGACCTGGAGCCGTCGCCCGAACTTGCGGCGCATCGACTCGTCGCTCAGATAGGTGATGTGCCCGATCATGCGGGCCAGGGCGAGGCCGCGGTTCGGCGGCGAGGAGCCATAGTAGTTGCCGCGGTTCCAGTCCGGGTCGGACATGATCGCCTGACGGCCGACCTCGTTAAACGCGATCCCCTGCGGCGAGAGCTGGCTGGTGGTTGCGATCGGGATCGCCGAACGGATCCGGTCGGGGTAGCCGATCGCCCACTCGAGCGCCTGCATCCCGCCCATGGAGCCGCCGGCGACCGTGAGCAGTTTCTCGATGCCAAGGTGGTCGATGAGGGCGACCTGGGCCTTCACCATGTCGGCGATGGTGATGATCGGGAAGTCGCAGGCGTACGGCTTCCCCGTGCGCGGGTTGACGGACGAAGGGCCGGTCGAGCCCATGCAGCCGCCGATGCAGTTTGGGCAGATGACGAAGTAGCGGTTGGTGTCGAACGCTTTTCCGGGGCCGATCAGGATATCCCACCAGCCGGGGCGCTGGTCGTTTTACGTGTGGTAACCGGCGGCGTGCGCGTCGCCCGAGAGGGCGTGCAGGCTCAGGATGGCGTTTGTCCGGTCCTCATTGAGGGTGCCGTAGGTCTCGTAGGCGAGCGTCATGGGACCGAGGGTTTCGCCGCACTCGAGTATGAGGCCGTGAGGCGGTTCGGCAAAGGTGAACTGTTTTGTGCTGACGATGCCCACCGAATCGCTGCGCATGGAACCGCTCCTGGGAATTCCCGTGTCTCGACATTATAGCAGAAATCATCCCCGCGGCAATGCCGGATGCGCCGCACGAAATAGAGGACAACATTGAAGACCTTTTACCGCGCCTGCCTGCCGGCAGGCAGGGCAGGCAGGGATTTCCGCAGACCCAAAAGCGTTAATTAAAAATCCGCGTGTATTCGCAGCTATCCCCCCCATACTACCCAACCTATTACGACCCTCTGATTTACCCGATTGCATGGCATCATCAAATGTGGCATAACAGACCACGGCATGAAACGCTACTTCTTGGCAATCATCGGCGGCGGGGCCGCGGGTCTGGTCGCGGCGATCAGCGCCGCCAGGAAGGGGCGGGGGGTGATCATCCTCGAGAGGATGCCCCGCCCCGGCAAGAAACTTCTCATTTCGGGCAACGGGCGCTGCAACCTTACCAATGAGACGCTCGCCCTGGAGATGTACAACCCTCATGCGCGCGCGCTGGTTGGCCAGGTCCTCGGCAGTTTCGGGGGCGACGCCATCCTTCGCTTTTTCCGGGAACTGGGCATACGGGTGTATGCGAAGGGAACGAGGGTCTTCCCCGTCACCAACCAGGCCGCGTCGGTCCTGAGCGTTCTCGAGATCGAGCTTTCGAGACTGGGCGTTCCGGTCGAATGCGGCTTTGAGGTCAAGAGCATTGATGTGGGCGCGGATGGGTTCGTCGTGAACTCGCACAATGGCGCGCGTGTCGCGGCCGACCGGGTGCTGCTGGCGGCGGGCGGCAAGAGCTATCCGGCACTGGGTTCGGACGGGAGCGGCTACGACCTTGCCCGCCGGTTCGGGCACCATGTTGTCGAGCCGGTCCCGAGCGGCGTTCCCCTCGTCACGAAGGACAGACTCTGCCAAATGGTCCAGGGGCAGCGGATCGCCGTCCGCGCCCGCAGCATCATCAACGGCAGGATGTGCGCACAGGCGGAGGGAGACCTCCTCTTTGCCCAGTACGGCATTTCGGGGACGGCGATCCTCGACATAAGCGAGGAGATCTCGATCGCCCTCCACCGCGACCATCTCAAGGAGGTCACCGTCGCGATTGATCTGGTGCCGTTCATCACCCGCGAGGAGCTCCGGCGCGAGCTCGCCGGGCGCGCGGAACGGGGCTGGGGCGGCGGTCAGCTCCTCGTCGGCCTTCTCCCCAACAAGTTCGGCGCGGCGCTCAAGGACCTGTCGCGCGGCCGGGACAGCGCGGCGATGATCAGTGGCCTCAAGGACAGGCGTTTCACAATCACCGGCACCAGGGGATGGAACGAGGCCGAGTTCACCAGCGGCGGGGTGAAGGTGACGGAGGTTAACCCCCGCACCCTTGAATCGACACGTCAGCGCGGCCTTTATTTCGCCGGCGAAATCCTGGATGTGACGGGAAAGCGCGGGGGATACAACCTCGCCTGGGCATGGGCGTCGGGGTATATCGCGGGGCAGGCGTAGGGCATGGCTTGAGGGAGAGCTTCTCATGGGGCCGCATCGAAGTATCACTTATCCACAGGCGGAAGGCATCTTGCTCATTTGATACGACTATTTAATTGCCAAGGTATAGCAAGGTTATCCACACCCTGCAAAAGGGTGATAGGGATTGCGGCGGAAAGCGTGATTCAGTAATCAGAGCGGCTGCGCGGTCTCCCGCCGGAGGACCTCGAGGAACGCCTTCACCACCTCCGGGTTGAACTGGGTCCCGGCGTTTTTTTTCAGCTCCGCGCACGCAGCCGCCGCGCCCAGGGCGGAACGGTAGGCGCGGGCGCTGGTCATGGCGTCGTAGGCGTCGGCCACGGCCAGGATGCGGGCCTCCAGGGGAATCTGGTCGCCCGCAAGCCCGTCCGGGTAGCCCTTGCCGTCTATCAGCTCATGATGGTG